>DULL01000001.1 GCA_012840395.1 Clostridiaceae bacterium
ATGCCTCCAAACACAAAATATTTACTCATTTTCTCCACTCTATTCTGCTGTCAAGGTTCACTTTTTCATTTTATTTACATTTTTGTAATCTCAATTCGTTGTTTTCATAACTTCTTTGACACTACCTATTCCTGAATTTTACTTTCAGAAAAACATGATAATAACTCCTTTACAAATTTTACCGGCTCGTTGACCCATGGACTGTGACCAGAGTGCTCAAACCATATAATTTCTTTGTCAGGTGCATCAAGAACCTGTATATATTCCTCGACCAGCACTGTGGGCGCGTTGACATCATGGCGGCCCAGGAAGAAGTAGACAGGTACATCAAGTTTAGTGAAATCCGTTCTCATATCGATGGTATAAAGCTGTTGGTACACATGATTATATGTGTTAATGATTCCACGAAAATAGTTGATTTTATCAAACAACCCATATTCAGAAGAAAATATGTCCCGAAAGGTATTATAGCCAGGATTGTGAATATTTGGATTTGCAGCCATGTAAGCACTGAGATAATTCAGGTACACCGCACTCTTCCATGTTACATCCTTTCCGTAATATGGTGGTTCACCATTTGCCAAAAGCCGTTCTATGACAGCAGTATCGCCTTTGGATTGCGCAATTTCCAGAGCCTTCGCGTAATCCATCCGCTCAGTTTCGGCAAAGGCAATCATTTGCCCCGTGCCGATCAGTGCATGATAGGATTCAGGATATCTATCAATAAGGAAAATCCCCAAGGCGCTGCCCCATGATTCACCCACCAGATAAATTTTTTCCTGCGAAAAGCGTTTCTTTAAGTACTCTGTCAGAGCGTAACCATCCTGAATATATGTTTGTGCCGTAATGTTTTTCGTTTTTTCTGCATTATAAGACTTGCCGGAGCCGGGCTGATCCCAGTTAACAACGACAAAATATTTCTCCAACTCTGCCAGTTCATGACGTACCGTTGCCATCTGCGTACCGCCGGGACCTCCTGCCAAAAAGAGCAGGACGGGTGCATTTTTATCCCAACCTCTCAGGCTTATCCACTGCTTCCTGCCGTTCAGTTCAATCTCTCTAAGCTCTGCAATGCTATTTTCGGGTATGTTTCCGTTTTCATCAACGATTTGCGGGGTGGAAGCAGTGAGTTGCGAAAATGTAGTCAATCCCAAGTTCAATATCATCGTCACTGCGAAGAATACTGCTATTTTCTTTAAAGAAATAAGCTTCTTTGAATTCGTCTTTTTTACTGCCCGTACAATTACACAATAAGCAGACCGGATCAAGATCCCTGCCAATGAAACAACCGATAAAACTGTCAATATGAAAAATATAACTACCAGAATCATAGTACACCTCAGTAAATGATAGTAAAATTCCATCATGTTTCATTATGTTTAATGTATGTGCTTTCAAGAGTGTATCCCATCACCGGAATATCGGTGATGCGGCTATCCTTTTGGAATAGGCTGTTCTGTCCTATCAGGCGTTTAATAACGCTTATTTTTTTCGTATCATTCAGCGGTTCGCTGAAAACAAGTGCACCTCCGGGTTTGAGGGACTTAGCCAATGCAGGAATAACTTGTTCCAATTCAATTTCTGAAATATCGTGCAAAACAAAGTGGCAGTACGCTACATCAAAACTTTCCTTTGAAAGTAACGGATATCCCCCTTGCAGAAAAATGACATTTCTAAAGCTACGCAAAGTTTTGCGGCAGGCATTTAACCATCGCTTTGAAATATCCAGACATGTCAGGTACCCGTTGGGCAGCCTTTTTGCTACGTAGTACGCAACCGTTCCCATGCCGCATCCGAAATCAAGGACCCTCTCATTACCTTTAAGGGGCAAGCGGTCTGCGAATGCTTTATAGACAGACTTACCGTAAAGAAAAAATGCGAGCCTTGTAATAAATATCTCAAAATGAGCCGGTTCGTGCTTCATTACTTATCACCTCAATAAAAAAATCAGCTGTATCTCAGATCCATTATTATCATAGCAATCAAACCTGTAATACATCTGATATGAACCTTAAATCTACCTTAAATCTATTAGAAATCTGCCTCGATCTGTTTCGTTAAAACGAAAGCGCAGGTACCGTAATCCGGAAGGTGCTGCCCTTTTTCCCATTGTGGCAAAGTATCAAATCCCCTCCGTGTGCCTCAGCGATTCTTTTAGCAATAGAAAGCCCCAACCCGCTGCCACCGGTTTTGGAATTTCGGGAATAGTCCACCCGAACAAAAGGTTTAAATATGTTGTCCATTAGATGCGCCGGGATTCCAATCCCATCATCGCTGAAATCAATCACCACTTGGTTATCCTGTACCTTCAGGCTTACTACAACCTGAGTTCCCTTTGGATTGTACCTCATTGCATTATTCGCAAGATTTTGAATGATCCGGCTAAACCGGTCAGTATCCAACATTACAAAAACACTTTCTTCAATAATATCGAAATCATATTCGAAACCTTCGTGCTCCAACTGCGGCACAAGTTCGCCGCATATTTGCCGGATATATTCACAAATATCTGTCTTTACCAGTTTTAATGAAAATTCAGGACTGTCCATCTGAGAAAGCTCAAACAACTCAGTAAGTAACCGGTTAGCCCTTTTGCTGTTACTAAGAATGATCTCCAGGTATTCTTCAGATTCCTGCCGGGTCATTTCTTTTTTCTTTATGAGTAATTCTGCATAACCCTGTATGCTGGACATTGGATTTTTAAGGTCATGGGAGATATCGAGAATCAACCGCCGCCTATCCTCCTCAGACTTTTTGCGCATGGAAATCTCATGCTCAATCCGGGCAGCCATATCGTTAAAAGTGTTCTGGAGCTCGGCAAACTCATTTTTAAGACGCAAATCCACCCGTACAGAGTAATCCCCTTCCCGTAATAGCCTTGTGCCGTCACAGAGCTTTTTCAGAGGTACAGTTATACTGGCTGCGGTAATTCTAGAATAGATAAAAGCAAAAAGCGCAAGTATCAAAAGATAACTTAACACCACAATAACAATCACCCAAACTGCACGCATAAAATCACTGTTGGAAGCTTCTTTATTATACACCAGGGAAAAATCCAACCGGATGGAGGTGGGAAAAGTAACAATCAGCCAAAACTCACTTTTCGGATGATAAAGGATATCGTAATGGTAAGACTTGCTTTTACTTTCCGTTAAAAATGTTGTAAATTCCTCGGCAGTCAGCTTGTCTTTTCCGATTGTGTCAAGACCTCTCGAATAAACGACGCGGTATTCTTTGTCTACAACCTGTACACCGCCACCACTTTGTACGACTGAGGATGCGTCAATCTCCCTATAATTCTCTTTTATAATTGCACTTGCGGGATACTGGTTTTTTGCCAGCGATCCTGAAATCAATCTACTGGCAAAGGATAACAGTATAAATGCCAATATAGTATCCAGGATGGTTATCAAAAATATTACCAGAAAATTTCTGAGAAATTGGTTGGACAGTTTACTTTTCATAGCTAATCACCGGTATAATGAAGTTTGTATCCAATACCACGAACGGTTTTCAGATACTTTGGTTTTTGCGGGTCATCCTCAATCTTGTTCCTGATTCGGCTGATATGCACCATCACGGTATTGTCGTCAAAATAGTATTCCTCGTCCCATACCGAATGATAAAGCTGCCGTTTTGTGAAAACCCTCTCAGGGTGTTCTATAAAGTGCAGAAGCAACTTATATTCCTTTGCACCGAGTTCAATTGGCTCTCCGTCCTTATAGGCGCAGCATTTTTCCTTGTCTATGGACAAATTTCCATATATGATTCTTGCATCGGACTTTTCCTTTGGTGAGAGATACTCATTATTCCGTCTCAGTTGTGCTCCTACACGAGCCACTAGCTCGGCTATAGAAAATGGCTTGGCAAGATAGTCGTCTGCACCCAGTCCAAGTCCCAGAACCTTGTCCATTTCATCCGCCCTCGCAGTCAGAAAGATGACAGGGAGGGTACTGTGTTCCCGTATTTTACGAAGAAGATTAAATCCATCCATCACCGGCATCATCACATCAAGGATTGCCAGATGAACCTCCTGTGACATAAGGATATCCCATGCTTCCTTGCCGTTCTGCGCCGTCAAGACGGTATATCCATTTTCTTCAAGACTAATTTTTATCAAGTTTCTGATGTCATTCTCGTCGTCTGCGATTAGTATGACCATATGTTTTTTGGCACCTCCCCTCAATAATATTCCAACTGGAAGCTTCATAAAAATTCGTTCTCAAAATATAAATTCTCAAGATATTATTGAATAAATACTATTTCTGTTAAATCATTAACAAGGTTACAATGCTGAATATGCTTTTGGCATCATATTATTCATCATAGATCATTTCAAGTATTCACTAAAAAATGCAAGACTCTTTTGGTTTATAAACTCTAAAGAATCGTATCCGGATTTTTTATATCCTCCTCCGAGTATTGCACATAAAATTGGCGATAATCTAACCAGATCTGTCAACGAATAATGGTTGCTGCCTTTAATATAATAGTACCGGATATTCCCGTTATTTTGCAAATGATTTTTGTTTTGTACATATTTATTGTCAGTTTCAATCAGAGTATAACCGCTGTCACTGTATATATTCATAACAGCGCACTTGTATGGCTTGTATCCCATGAAAATTCATTTCCGTTTATTCCCGTAATATCGCACATATAGGGGGACTCCAATGCAATCACTGCTTTAATGTCATTCCGCTGTCTCGCAACTCCGAGCGCGGCAGAACCGCCGAGGGAATGCCCTGCAACACCTATTCTATCTGCATCTATTAATGAATAGAAAGAATTACTTTCATTCACGGATTTTTCGATGAAAGTGTCAATCACAAAATTAATATCGCCGGTACGAAGCTTCATCCACTTTTGAAAGCACGCATAAGAGTTTTCTAAATCCGAATGAGAATCTTCCTCATTTAATTCTCTCATATATCCTGAATCAATATAAATTTTCACTCCGTCAATTTCCGTAATGAGCGCATGATAGGTATGGTCAATACTGGCAACCACATAGCCGTGGCTTGCAAGTTCTTTATAGAGTGATAGGTTGCTTGTTTTTGTTGAAATACCACCGTGAGAAAATATAATCAAGGGGCAGGTATTATTTGCAATTACGTCCTCATTAGGATAATAAACCAGCACAGATAATTTTCGAAGGCTTCCATCACTTTTAAAATCTTCGATGCGTGATGTATCAGACAATTCCAGTACGCAAGAAGTATATGAGTATTCGCCCGTAGTCTGTATGTTTTTTAAATTGGGAAACAAGACAACTGCGCATGTTATAAAAACAATTGCAGTAATTGTTATTATCTTTACAGTTCTTCTCAGCCAATCCTTTTTTATTATCTTTTGCTTAGCAGATACAACCAGAAAGCCAATCAAAAGAAACAATACAACCAGTAAGATATAATTATATAATGCCATATACACCTCATGATGAGTTTGTAGTTATCTCAGGCTTGTCCATCCTGTTTCACACATAACATTCTCACTTCAATGATTTGAAGGGCTGTGGTATCTGCTTGTGCAAAAACTACATAGCTTCCTTTGTCCTGTTTTATTGCATATTTGTTATATAATTATAACTAATTATAACATAAAAACTTTCATAAAAGTCACATTTTCTATTGTTAAGAATTTACATATTTCAAGCATATGCCTTTGCCCATTCCAGATAAGCAGCACTTTATGTAGATTTTGAATATACAAATATATCTTCTCTTTTAGTCCAACCTTTCGCATTCCAGAAGGTATTTCCCACTACATTATCCCGAAAAACGAAAAGGTGGCATTTAGTAATCCCTTCCTCCTTCAGTTTGTGAAGACTTTTATCAACAAGCATTTGACCAATGCCTCTTCCCCGATATTCCTCTGCAACAGTAACATGATAAATATGCCCTCTTCTGCCGTCATGCCCACACAGTATGGTTCCAATTATTCTATTTTGATGCCTGCAGACAAAGCTTAATCCCTTATTTCTATGCAGGAATCTATGAATGTTTTCATAAGTATCGGCATCACTTAAGCCTATTCCTGGAATATTGCTCCATAATCTATAAATTTCACTGTAATCTTCTATTTGCATTTCTTGTATTGATATGTCTGTATAAATCTGTTCTTGCCTCTTTCCCATTTTTTATATTTGATCTCCTCTCTTACTTAAACACAACAAGTCTTCTAACCCTTAATAAACTTTATGATTTTCTTAGAATCTGCTGCAGGATTTAATCTATAAATCTGCCTGGTTATTTTTTCTATGGCTTCCAGTTCACTGATTTTATTTGCCTTTTCAATTACATCCTTACCGAAGTAGTTTTCAACCGTGCAAAAAACTGTGGAAGGCCAGCCGTATTCCTCACCTTTTATAGTAAATTTTTGCTGTCTGCCGCATATAGTCAGGTACATTTTCATCTGCAGCTCAACCAGAGTCCTTTCAAACCTGGATGAATCTTCTTTTGAAAAACTACCGATTTGTTTAATTACATGAAATGGCAAGGGTTCATTTTCGAGGATAATGTCATATATGCGCTTAGCAAATCGGCTAATTGTACCATCTTCATATTCGTCCATTAATTCCTTGCCACCGCGTCTTACTGCCAAAAAATACGGATACCATTCTTTAGTGATATAACCGCCCTTTCGGAAAAACAGTTTTGCATATGCAATATCGTTACGTTCTTCTAAAACGCGGATTCGCCACTCCCAGGGGTCTGTTTCCGGATCACCGGTAAACCAGCGAACCGGTGTAGCATAGGGTGGTTCTTCATCCCAACCGCATGGAATTACAGAAAAAATCCCCTCGCTGTTTCCTCCGCTCATAGAAAAGCCTGCATCAAGCAAAGAATTTACAAAATCGTTAAAGTTCTGAATCATATGTATGCTCCCTGTTCCCTATTCTGAGTTTTTCTTACCAATTCTTTTCATATATCAAAATCAACATTTTTTAGCTCATGATAGTAGTTCCCTTTAACTGCAGTGAATTTAATCAATGCAAAATCCGGGTCAGTATAACCTAGAGGATAGTATTTTTTCATTCCGTCATTCCAAAATTCTTTCCTCTTTGCATCATCATAAGAAACCTCGGCTTTTCCCATCAGCATCAAACCCTCAAAGGTTTTCTCATCGTAAAAATAAAGGCTTGCATTAGGGTTTTTCTGTATCTGCGAAACTCTCTTTGAAGATGTATTGGAGCAAAACCAGAATTCCTTAAGGCCATTTGCTGCTGTCTTTATCATAGCCTTCAAATGAGGAATCCCATTTTCATCAACTGTAGCTAATACGCCTGTGAAACTACGCCTAACAAGGTCTAGCGATTTTTCAACAACTTCACTCTTCATTTACCATCCCTCCAATTTCTTTATTACTTCATCAATACTTTCAAGTCAGTCATAATCCCTGCCATACCCGTAGAAAATGCTGTTTTGCATGTTGAAATATAGTCTTTCAGCAAGTTTATCCTTGCCCTTCCTTTATGTATTTGTCAAAAGCCCTTAGCCGAATATCGTGACTTGTTGAAAACATTCCTTTTTAGCAGGGAGCAATAACATACTCCCGGCAGCCGTTTAACCCTTTCTTAGTGTAGGAATGATACTGAATAGTTAAATTCATCACCCTTTCCTCAGTATAAGACATATTGTATCTGCCTCTCCGGTGTATGAACTGCCGCAGACATCATCATAAATTCCGTACATCTGAAATCCAAAAGGCGTAACTTCATTGAGCAATGTATTTTTCGTGAACACAGTATCCCAGATAAGATATTCATGTAGACCATTCTCCGTAATTACAATGTACTTGTTGACTTTAACTGTATTATTCTCAAAATAAAACTCGGCTTCCAGGCATAAATGTGGCCTGTCGCTCCAAAAACCACCTTTTTCATGATACGACCAAGATGTATTATCATTCTTGCCCTTTATAGTTTTCTCAGTAAAAACATCAAAAATGAAAAGGCCATCAGGTTTAAGCACTCGGTGTATTTTGGACAGCAACATTTTCCTTTCATCAGGAATTAAGGCAGCGAAGTCGCAGTAAATCAATGTTATTACATCGAATTCTTCTGTAAAATCCATATCCAAATAATTCTGGTATATATATTTCGTTTTAGGGTCATGTTCTTTTGCATAGGCAATCGACCGCCTGGAATAATCAATACCGGTTACGGCATACCCTGCATCAGACAATCGTTTGGTGTAAAGCCCTGGGCCACAGCCCAGGTCAAGTATTTTGCTGCCTGACGGAATGATGCTGGTAAGCCACTTTACTGAGCAGTCAATAAAGCTATGCCTGCGGCTTGCAGCATCCCGATCTGGATTGAGATGTGCTTCAAGCATTCCCTTTGAAATATGCTCATCATCCCAAAATGGCTCACAACTGCGCTGCCAGAGGACAGGTTTTTGCAAAAGCAAAAACAGTTTGTTTATTTTTGAATCTGGCTCAAATACCATGTGTTCATTTGCATATTTTCCGTTATATTCTTGAAATTTTAGACACTGCTCCATACCCTATACCTCCATTTCATTTATCAAATGAACCTTTCATTTTTCTTCATTTGTTTGCTCCATTTGGCAATATCCTTGTGCCATTGCATAATCTTCTAAATTCAACTTCCTATAATTATAAATATCCATTATTCAAATCCTTCCTTTATTAATTTCTTTTCTGCCTGTCTGCGTTTCTTTTTGTTTTTAATTTCATTTTCCTTTATCCTGGTCCTGGGGTTTATCATCCAATACCTGCGAATTTCTTTCATATAATCAAAGGTGCTTTTTCTTTTTTTCATAATCACCACTCTCCTCTTGCTAAAATAATAGGATTCCGCAATTCAAAAAAGTGTATAAAAAATCCGCAGATAACGACCACCTGCGGGTTAAAAAAGCAACAAAAAACACGCCACCAAAGCGTGCTGTTGTTTTTATATGCACTATTTTATACTAATTATTGATTCATTGACATTAGTCTTACTGATCAATTGACTTCAGTCAAATAATTGCTTATACCGCCTGGTTGCTCGAAAGAAGCTGCATAGGTAACACAAAAACCTGACATATAAATACAAATGGTATTTTGCGTACCTGTGCCGATATTCAATTAATAAAAAATCACCTCAATAATTCTTGCAGACATCAAAACAACTCCTTTCTTGCAAAATTAATACTTGCAACATTATACTGCATCAATTTTATTATACGGGAGATACCAAACATTGTCAAAGAAAATCAGTTTACATGTTAAAGCCTCTATCCATAAATTATTCATTAACCCGTGGATATCTTTCTTATCAGCTTCTCTATCCTGTATGTACAGTCAGCTTCCCTAGTGCTTATTTGCCTCCAGCTATTTGATAGCGGAAAGTAGATCTTGTCATTAGCTGTTTTACCCATATCCCACTTACCGTTTTCATTCTTATTCTCATTAAGCCATTTTATAACAAAGTTTAGCTTGCTCCTGCTTTTCTTATATTCAGCAAGTAGTTCTATTGCACCGATGTAACGGCTGGCTTTCTTGCCTTCAAATGTTTCAGGCAGAACAGAAAGGCGGCTTTCATAAATATAATAGATTCCGGAATTATGACTGAGAATATAATCAATAACAACAGATTCTGTTCGCTCATCAAGGCAATCTGATATTAGAGAAATCTGATAGAAATTAACAAAATCTACTAATCTGCCGCCTTTCGGTTTTATTCCGAAGGCATTCTCATAAGCTTCTACATACTTATCGTGATTGTATACTTCATCCACAAAGGCATAAGAAATAATATCAGTCCAAATATCAGCTATTTTGTTTGCAGCGTAACAATCCTTTGTGAATTTTCTAATCCAGGTTGATAGAATAAGCTTAGTAATAATATCCCAATCGTGTAGTTTTTCCCGCCGGTCAGGTATTTGTTTTTTCCCTAGCAGGCAATCGTTCATATATGAAACGCATCTTTGGATAGGTTCATCATTTATATTATAGCCAAGTATAAGAAGACGTCGTAGCGCCTGCTCGGTTGTTATCGGTGTTTTGCCCTGCTTACCAAGCGTGTGAAAATACCCCCATGAACCCTCTTCATTTTGCAATTTAAGAATCTCACTTGCCCATTTTGAATTCTTGTAATCAGACATTGTTACACCCCATATTTTCTTGAGAGAGCTATGTATTTTATGTCCTGTATTTATTCTTCATGGCTTATAGATTGTGCCCATTCACAGCCATTTTCGGCCCATTTATCCCAGGTTTTTGAATTCATATCCGTAAAATTTCGTTTATACTTTTTCGTTTATACAGTATATAGTTCATTTCCTCAAAAGCACAATTGCTGTATGCATGCGGGGAACAGGCTGCCAACAAGTTCGCCGCTTCTATAACATATCGCTCATCAGATTTATCAAAAAGTTGAATTTTCATATCCAGAACCTCTTTTTGCATAATTTATTTTATCAGTTTTTGAGCTAATTGTATTATTTTCAATATAAGCTCGGTCTTGCTCTTGGTATATTTATGCCGTCTTTTGGATACTTTACGAACAGTGACAGCTTTAATTCATGTATTCATGGCCTGCTTCAGGATGAGTATTCAGATAGCCGCGAAACAATACGCGAAACAATAATTGATTAACAAGATTTTCATGTCCTTCAGTAAAGCAATGAATATTATCGCAATTTTCCCTTGAAAATGTATTAATAAAGAAATAGATTTAGCACGGTCTAAATGCTTTACTCAAAGATGTATAATGCAATATATCTTAGTTTTGTCCGGCCCCACATGGCTCTGGTTCTCTCATCATTGCCCAGTCTCAAATCACCCCACACTGCGCAATAATCACCAGCTCTGTTATGCATTATCGTAAAACATAAATGGACCAGGCTATTTAACCGATGATGTATTAGCTATTACATCGTTCATCTGCATCTGAATCAGCTCTTTACGGATATTTTGATCTGTCTTAGTGTCAGCTGAAATGGGTTGAACCGGTTCACCAATATTAACGACCAAAGTAGGTTTTCTTCGATATAATTTAGCAATTCCTTTTGGCTCCTTGAAAGTTATTGATATTGGAATTATTGGTACATATGCTTGTGAAGCAAGATAAAATGCTCCCTTTTTGAAATCACGCAGACTCCTATCATATGGTCTGAGCTCCCCTTCCGGAAAGAAGTGTACAATTCGTCCTTTCACAAGAAGATACTCCATTTCATCAAAAAACCCTTTCAGTTCAGTCATATTGCCTGGTATGGCAACACCGCCCAAAATTTTAACGATATTTCCATACCAAAAAGCCTCAGTATTTTTCTTTAACGTAGGAAAAATCAACTTGTGTGGAAATAATGCAAGCCCTACAAGAACACTGTCAAGCAAATGAACATGATTACATACTGTTATTGCCCCATTTAGTTTACGTAAATGTCTTTTGCCAACAACTCTCACTCCTAATACCACACGAGTCCAGATATAAAGAAGAGGAATAGCAATTAAATAGTAAAACATGGTTGAAAAAATCCGGTATGTTCCATTCCAAAGATACGACTGTGGTGGTTTTTGTTCGTTACTGGCTAATTTATATACTCTTTCAATTTTTTTAATACTATTCTCAAGGGAATATTTTTTCGCATATTGAGCATACATATTGCCAACTTCTGTTAAGCCTTGCTGATTCTCAATCCACATATCTATTCTCTCTGCCAGGTGTGAAGCATTACCAGCTTTGAACAGGTTTGCAGCTCCTAAGGCAAACTGTCTTGTAGCACTGCGCTTGCTGTCTGATATAATTGGCACCAGTCCACAGGCAAAAGCCTCTATACATGATATGCCCTCAATTTCTACGTCCGAGGCATGTACATACAGATCACAACTGCGTATCAGCTCAATGAGCTCTTCATGGCCATAATATCCAAAAACCGGGGGATTGATGAGTTTTTTTCCCATTCTTCTCAGTTGTTTCTCTTTAGGACCTTTACCTGCAAAATATAGTTGTATACGGTCCTCATATCGTGATTTCTTTACTGCTTTGATCAGTACATCCTGCCTTTTCTCCGGAGATAATCTTCCTATCATAAGAATTTTAAATGTATCAGATTTATCTTTTTTCTTCGCATGGCCAGGACAAAAATCAGGATCAACGCCATTTGATATAACATGAAGATTGGCGCGGTATCCATGACAGCGAAGCTGGGCAGCAATAAATTTTGAAGGGCAGTGTATATGTGAGAAACGGCGGTAAAAGAACAAATAAAGTAAATAATAAACAATATGTGCAACCAGATGGAACCTCTTAAGTCCGATATTATAAGTTATATTTTCCGGTTGAATGTGAAAAGCAGCAATGGCTGGGACACCTAATTTTCTTGCTATTCTTTCCGCTTCCCGTCCCAGAGGCCAGGGCTGGTATATATGTACTACATCAGCTCCCATAATAGCCTTTTCCAGCACAGATCTAACCGGTTTAGCAAATAAAGTGTTTTGCTTATGAGCAAGCCAACTGGCGATCGGTATAACTAACTCTGGAACATAAAACAGCTCATAGCCATGTTCAGGGTCTACACCACTTAAGTTAGGATCTCCACAGGCGACTACACGGACTTTATGTCCGCGTTCCGCTAAAGATTTTGCAAAGCGCATGGCGGAAATGGTGGTTCCGTTGTTGTTTATCCCAAAGGTGTCAGTGACGATAGTAATAATCATTGCCTTTCTCCTCCTTAAAGAGAGATTTGACTGACTCTTACCCTTTATCAACCGACAATCTTATTACCACATACCTCCTAATCAAACATATGCGTGTTCCCTGCCATCTTATTAATGAACATATATAATAATTCCCTATCTCTAATTATAGACCAAATCAATAATTAACAAAATAGGGCATTTTGCATAATATCTTACACCATGTATTCTACTATTCTCATATACAATATCCAATTATGTTTGAGGAAATAAAAACAGGCTGCGAAGAAACATTTCGCAACCCGTTTTAAAGTCATCTTTTGCTGTAAATACCAAGACATGACCTTCTATAATATCGTGAACTAAAAAGTAATCGCCGGAATGCAGCAGCCAGCTTTTCAATTTTTCCACGCTCCCATCGTTTCAGGCAGTGCTTTTGATTCAAAAAGGCTCAGCCTGCAAGATGGCATCCGATCTAACCATACCTGCATAGACGAATTCTCATAAATGAAAGCTTGAATATCAACGGTAATTACCTGATTTGCTGCAAAGGCAGGAAGAGTCAAAACAAAAGACAAGACAAAGCACAGAATTATTCCACTGATTGATTTGTGCATAGAGTACTTCATTTCATACCTGGCATATAGGCCTTGGCTGACAAGTCCTCCAGATATTCTTTCTGTTTGAAGCCTAGCATCCCCGCAATCATTGAGACCGGAAACATTCGGATTTCACGGTTTAGCTTTGTAACACTATCATTGTAAATCAGGCGGCTGGTACGTACCATGTTTTCAAAGACTTCCACCGCATCCATGGTTTTGATATAATTTTTGTCAGCCTTTAGCTCGGGGTATTGCTCCGTTATCATGGCAATCCTACTCAAGGCTTCGAAAATAATCCCTTCCTGGTGTAATACATCATCCGGTGAAGATTTTGCCGTAATCACACTTCTTCTTGATTTGATTGTACGGATTATAACAGCAGCATTCTATTTTGCGTTTGCTCTCCTTTATTACACTGAAATACAAAAACAGGCAAGTATCCAAAGAGAGCGTGATATGCTGGAAGCACAGTTTCGACAGGCACAGGCGGAATTTGCATCTCTGCAGCAGCTACAGCAGACTGCTGCGGCTTACCGTCACGATATGCGCCATCATTTCACCTTTTTACAGAGTCTGGTATCCGACGAACGTATAGATGAGATTAAAGAGTATCTAAGAACTGCCCAGTCCGACATAGACACTATCACGCCCATACGGTTTTGCGAAAACGAAACTGTCAACCTGATTTTGTCCGCTTTCGCCTCTGAAGCAAAACAATTGAAAATCATGTTTACAGTAGATGCAAGATTGCCTGAATTGCTTCCGTTTAGCGATACAGAGCTTTGTTCACTATTGTCAAACGCATTGGAAAACGCCATACAAGCTACTGAAAAAATAGCCAACAGCAATGAACGTCGCATCAAAGTACGTATGTATTCCAAGAATAATAAACTGTGCATTGACATTCGCAACAGTTATCAGACAGAACCAATATTATTTCAGGGACTTCCCGTTTCAAAAGAACAAGGACATGGTTTTGGCACAAGAAGTATAGCCCATATCGTGGAAAAGCATGGAGGCATATGCCAGTTTTCAGTCAAAGATGACTGGTTTATATTTCAGGCTACTATATGAAATGGGCCTTTGGAATATTTTTTGTATTGTATTAAAATAAGTATTGTTCATACCTGTTGCATGCTCATAAATTCTCATGAATCCTAAACTGTTATGAGAAATCATATGAAAGAAATCATATAAAATAGTCTAATCTCGTAACATCTTATATAGAGCTTCCATTTAATTCAATTTCAAACCAGAATATACTGCCTTTCCCTTCCTCCGATATTACTCCGTATTTTCCATCATGCATTTCGACTATTTTTTTGACAATTGATAGTCCCAGTCCTGTGCCCATGATGGGTCTCTTGTGATTTTTATCAACTTTATAATAGCGTTCCCATATATAAGGCAAGTCACTTTGACTTATACCATCTCCATGGTCGATTACCTCAATTTTCACAGTATTTTCTTTAACTCTCTGCCGCACAATTACTACCTTATCTTCACCACAATGGGTAATTGCATTAAGTAAAAGATTGTACAAAGCCTGGGTAATTTTTACCTCGTCAGCATATACATTTATGTCTTTTTCATATTTAAAATACAGCTTATACCCCTGGTTTTTTACAAGTTCATTCATACGATTTATGGTTTTTCTTATGCTTTCTGTCAGGTTGTAACTGGCATTGTTCAGCTTTGCTGCGCCTGCTTCAAGAATTGAGATATTAAGCATATCATTTACCAGTGAAGTCAGTCGCTTTGTTTCATCCATAATGATCTGGCATTGCTCAGGTGTTACTTCATCAGGAAAATCATGCATCATTTCAGCATAGCTGTATATAAAGGTTAGAGGTGTTCGTAAATCGTGAGAGATATTTGCTATTAGTTCCCGACGCAGCCGGTCAACTTTTGAAAGCTCCTTTGCAGCGGTATTTAAAGTGTCTGACAGTTCCTGAATTTCCAAATATCCCTTGCCGTGAAACTCAGTATCATATTTCCCTGTAGCCAACGCCTTGGCACTTTGATTTATCTGCACAATTGGGTGAGATATACGCTTGGATATGATTATGGCAAGCATAATCGCAAGTATCACCATAATCACTGTTATAAGTATAAGCTGCAATTTCAGAGTAGAAACAGTGGCCTCAACAGGTGTTATCATAGCGTAAAATGTAAGGGAAATCTTTCTGCCATCTTCCAAAGTATATTCGTGTACCTTGGTAATGGTTTCTATTCTGGGGTTCCGTCTTCCAGGAGTCGGCGGAGCAGGCAAGGCAAACTCCTGTGTCGGCCTTACAGTTATATCTTTGGTCATCTCAAGCTCAAGCAAAATATTCTCAAGCTCCGGGCTGTTAATGTTTTCCCCTACCATTTTGATAGCTCTATCAATCTCCACCTTACGGACAAATTTATACATATCGCTTAATAACATCGTTTGAAACATCCAAAAGATACCTAGCAGCAAAACGCAAAATCCTAATAGAAAGATAAATATTTTCCATTGTAGTTTTAGTTTACCCATCAAATCTATACCCCAAGCCACGCAAGGTTTTTATAAAGTGTGCGTAAGGTCCCAATGATTTTCTAAGGAGCTTCATATGTGTATCCAAAGTTCTGTCATCACCGCAGTAGTCATAGCCCCATACTTCAGCCATGATCTTTTCCCGTGGGACGGCAATATTTTTATTCCGTATCAGGAAAAACAACAGGTCATATTCCTTTGGAGCTAATTCTTTTTCCACTCCGTCAATAAACACTTTATATGCAGTCAAATCTGCCCTAAAGCCATCCTTTTCAAATATAATATGCCCTTTCTCATCAGTCTTTGCAGGCTTACTTTTCTCTACTCTGCGTAATATGGCATTTATCCTCAGCATAATTTCTTTGGAAGAAAAAGGCTTCACCACATAATCGTCAATTCCAAGTTCAAAACCCAACACCTTATCATACTCCTCTCCTCGTGCTGAAAGCATGATGATAGGAGTGTCAGAGAATTTACGGATTTCTTTTACAGCAGAAAAGCCATCCAATTCCGGCATCATAATATCCATAATTATAATGTCAAAGGTGTTGTTACGGCAAAGCTCCACTGCCTCCATGCCATCTCCCGCTTCCATTACCTCATGTCCTTCAAAAAGAGCATACCGCTTAATTACTGCCCTAAGTCCCGCTTCATCATCACATATCAGTATTTTAGCCATTCTACAGTCAGTCCTTTCGAAATTTTTATGCTCTTTTTTAGCTTTTTTCAAAGCTTTTTTGAAGTCTTTCCCAAGTTTTTGTGGAGAACATCTTGCTGCCTCGTTACATCCCCTTATATATCCACACAAAATTCTAAAGCCACACTAAACAATTTACCAAATAACAATAGTTATATATAGCAATAGTTTAACCGGGATATTTATCACAACCTGAATATTACAGCCTCTTAAAATGCCCCTTTAGGCTCAGTAACTTTTTTTGAATCGTGCTGCAAATATAATGGCAGCTATCAGCACAAGTATTAATACAACAATTAGGGTAAAATTGCTGATTATTAAACTCTGATCCGAAGAAAACCTTGTATTCAGGGGATTCATGGTATTGCTATTTTGAGTATTATTGTTTCTAGTATTGTTGTTTTGAACATTATTATTTTGAATATTGTCGTTTCGCCGGTTCTGCCTCATCCTGTCACTATTTCCAGTATTATTGTCAGGAGCCGTTGGTTCTGTATTTTGCCGTATATTATCAGGTATATTACCAAACATAGCGCCACCCATAATTCCTGGAAAATTCATGTTATTCATGTTGTTGCCGCCTCTGCCGCCCATCATAGTTCCAAGGACTGAGAGATTTAAATCTCCTGCTGATACAAGTTTGTCTGAATTTGTTCTTTGCCCTTCCGTAGTAGAGGGAATAGTCCCCTCAAGTTGACCCTGTATGCTTTGAGCACGAAGATTACCCAGTGTGATAAAGGCTGAAACAGCTTTCTCATATTC
Source organism: Clostridiaceae bacterium (assembly GCA_012840395.1). NCBI lineage: Bacteria > Bacillati > Bacillota > Clostridia > Eubacteriales > Clostridiaceae > Clostridiaceae bacterium. The sequence continues at coordinate 17,231 of DULL01000001.1, forward strand.
CTCATAAGTATAAAATTCTGTAGGGTCATTTTTTACATAATCAGAAATTAAAGCATCAAGCTCTTTAATTTTTTCTTCAAACTTTCCATTGGCGAAGTAGTTATCAATTAACTGCTGTAAATAACTGTGATATCGTTCTAAATATTCAGGGTTTGCAAACAATTTGTCTATCAATGGACGACTTGACATTTCAACGCCGCTTACAGGAGTATCTATAGGAAAATTAATCACAGAGGAAGCACTCCCGCTTTGAAATCCTCCCCAGGCCAGGTTGTAGTCCCAAGGCAGAATGGTAATACGGCCATCACGCTCATAGATATAATAATTTTGCGCCATGATGGAACTGTAGCTATCCAGGTTTACAACAATAGTATGAGCTGCCAAATAGCGAAGAATCTTGTCAACATCAAAATACTTTTCCAGGTCTTTACCTTCAGATAGCGCTTTTAGAGCTTTAATAACCCGCTGAAAGTCTTTTTCATCTCCTTTTCCAACTACATTATTAAAAATTGCGCTGTAACTTTCAATATTATCGTCTATATATTCAAGACTGCCTCCTGAACTGCCACGTCCTCCTCTGTCCGCAAAAAATCTGTTCATTCCTCTGTTCCCATCATCCATTTGGGGGAAAAATCTGAAGTTATCTATATTAAATTGCGGGTTTTGACCATCAGGCATTGTCGGAATGTTTTGCCCATCAGGAATTGTTGGAACGTTTTTTTCATTGGGCACAGCCGGAACATTCCGTCTATCGGGTATAGATAAAAAGTTTCTTCCATCTTGCATATTTTCAAGATTTTGTCCATCTGTCGAATTTTGTCCATCTGTCATAGCTGGAGGATTTTGTCTCTCGGGCATAGGTTGAGTATTTTGTCCATTCTGCATGTCAGGGAAATCCTGTGCACCTGGCATGGCCGGATTATTCCGGCCATCCGGCATTACAGGAATATTCTGTATACCCGGCATGGCAGGTAAATTCCGTATGTCCGGCATGACTGGAACATTTCTGCCTTGTACCTGGAAATTTCCACCCATATCCATGCTTTTTACATTATACAACATTCCTGATGTATCACCATATACCCGTTGTTCATAGCTGTCATTATATAATTCCACTGCAAGGTACAATCCCCAGTCTTCTCCATTTACCTTGATTCTGGCAAAACCAAAGTATGGAGCATCAACACCCGCTTCATGCATCAGGTCATAGGATATATACTCTTTCATGTAGGTATAATCTCCAAGCATATTATTGAGTACAAAGCTCTCAAGCCCGAAACAGGTTTGGCCTTTGATATATTCGTCAAATTGCAGGCGAAAACTATACCTGTCACTGTTGGAATTTGCTACCTGAGTTAAGCTTGAGTTTCCCTTTGGACGAATGCCAACATTTTTAAATTTTTTACCGTTTACAATCACATCTACCATTATAAACTGCTCATTGATGGCATTGTCCAACATTTCCTGCCAGTTATCTTCATCTGCAAGAATCTCAATAGAAATAATATCAGTGCCAAAAATCTTGGCAGCATATTCTGGTTCAGCTTCAAAGGCGCCGCTTTTTGCCAGGCTTTTGCCGAATACCACAAGAGCAGCGCTTGTTGTCAAGGCAAAAGCCACAGCAACAGCACCAATAATATTTATTTTATTACTTTTTATCATGCTTTCACCTCGATTATCAGGCACTTAGTTAGCATATTCGCCATTATAGCTTACAAGACAGGCGTTGTTTACTCCGTCTATTTCGAGCATTTCATTAAGAAGCTTTGCCGACTTATCCAAAAGACGTACTTCAATTGTAAGCTCTATGCCATTCTGTGAAACAGTTTTTGACTTGATTAAGCTTTTCTTGGTTTTCTCTTTTAATAATTTCATACAATTATTTTCCGCCTCATCGTTTTCAAGATTAAGCACAACAATATATGGTGTATCAGTGCTTTTCCTGTTAACAAATATAAGAAGCATGATACCGATAAAAACCGAGCCGATAATTGCAAGAGGAATCAATCCTGCACCTATTACAATACCTGCTGAAATTGCCCAGAACAGGAACGCAATATCCAGCGGCTCCTTAATGGCCGTTCTGAAGCGGACGATCGACAGGGCGCCTACCATACCAAGGGACAAGACAAGATTGGATGTTACTGCAAGGATAATAAGGGTTGTAATCATGGTCATGGCCATAATAGAAACACCAAATGCCGCTGAGTACATAACTCCCGAAAAAGTCTTTTTGTAAACATAGAATATGAATAGTCCAATTGCAAAGGAAAGGAGCATGGCGAGTGTTACGTCCAAAAATGAAAACTCAACTGCTTTTTCCAAAAAACTCGATTTAAAAATATCTTTAAATGACAACATTTAATATTGCCTCCCATTTTGTAAATCTAAAATAATTATTATTACTGTAATTATTAATGAATTTAATATTGTAGTCATTAAAAAATTTATTGCTGTAATCTTTTACTTTAATAATTCTTTTGTTTTAACAACTAAATTCTTTGGTCTTTAATGCTTAAATAATTCTTGCTGCCGCATATTTTGAAAATGAAGTACTCATTCTGCCGGATAGAGACACCATGCCGCGAATTATCTCTGGCAGAAAGCTGTCATATTTCACTTCCAGTACATACACTCCACAAACAGGTATAGGTGCAGGTTTATCACTAAAAAAATCATAAATGTTCTGGCCTGTTCGAATATCATAATCCAGGGTAACCCGAACATTTCCCGCTGGATAGACATACGCCTCCCGCCAATATTCCACAATGCTCTTTGGCCGAAGCTGCTGGTAATGGATTTTCGCATAAAGTTCCAGGCACAAGGGATTCCCCTTTTCTTTTAACACGGCAAAATCCCCTTTGAGCAACCGCCTGCAATCTTCTTCCGATATGGTTGTACCTTCCTTATAACTAATGCCATTCTTTTTGCTCTTTTTTTCAAGGCGTATAAAGGACGTGTTGTTATTATAAATCCGAAGGCGGAATTTCTCGCGTCCATCTACACCATCGATTTTTTCCTTTAATGCTTTGTCTTTATAGTTGTCAAAATAGAGGCTTTTAACCCGATATCCATTGCCATTGATGGAATTTTTATCAGGTTTGGCCACAAAAGGAAGCCTTGCCCTAAGCCCTATAACATCTGCATAGTTTATATAATGCTTTAGTTCATATCTTCCACGATCCTTTTGCACTTTCACCACCTCTTTATTTCTAATGATATTATTTTATATATCAAAACTGAAGTACAATTGTATATTATCTGAACTTTATCTGAATATTTTATTAAAAAAACTGTGATAAAACTAAGTGGCACTTAGTTTTATCACAGTTTTTTACTACAATGGAGGTAAGACAAGGGTACAAATTCCTCAGTACCGGATCCAGTCCTTCGAAGTTGCTTAATTAAATTGTCCATCATTTGGGGTTCAGTTCAAACCTGTCCCCCTGTCCCAATCCCCCTGTTCCAGAGCTTATCCAGGTTGATTAGTATTTAATAAATTTGGATCCCGGTGCTCCACAAATACTGCATTTTTCAGGAACGCTTTTTTCAATATTGCCGCAAACAGGACATAAGTAATAAAATACTTCTTCATTTTCATCAAGATTTTCCAAAGCTTCCTTATATAGCTTTGCATGTACCTTTTCAGCTTCCATTGCATAGGTGAATGTACGAATTGCTTGTTTATTGCCTTCTTCTTCGGCTGCTTTTAAAAATCCGGGATACATGCTTTCAAATTCATAAGTTTCACCATTTACTGCATCCTGAAGGTTTTCGGCTGTTGACAAGATTTTACCTGCTACCTCTAAATGTCTTTGAGCATGCAGAGCTTCTGCTTCAGAAGCTGCCCTAAAAAGTTTGGCTGCATTTTTTTGCCTTCTGCCTCCGCTTTCTTTGCATAAGCCAAATACTTCCTATTTGCCTGAGACTCACCTGCAAATGCTTCCATTAAATGTTTAAGTACTTTATTTTCTGCCATCATAATACCTCCCTGAATTTTTTAATATCTTAAGAATTCATTGGACTCTATTCAATTATATCTTTACTTCTTAGGCAAGTATATTATATAGCCTAAAAATCTTTATTACTTAATTCCAAAAATATTGATTACTTAATTATCCATGCCATTTTCTTTTTCCATACATTTTGAACAAAAACCGCTAAAATATATATCCCTGTTGTATATCTTAAAGCCATTTAAACCTTTTATTTCTAAAGAATCCATATTTACTTCAAAATCGTATATGTTTCCACAGGCTTTACACTTAAAATGTCCATGCGCATCGATATTAATGTCATAACGTGCTTCATTATCTTCAGTGGTTATGATCTTAACTAATCCGGCTTCTGTTAATGTATTTAAGGTATTATAAATTGTTGTTTTGGATAAAGTAGGGATATCATCATGAAGGCCATTATAAATCTGCTCCACTGTGGGATGTATCCTGTTATTATCCAGGTATTCAAGTACTTTAAGCCTTTGATGAGAAAGGCGTATGTTATTATTTTTTAGTTTATTTAATATTTCTTCTAAATTTGTTTTCACGCCATTCATATTTATCCCTTTTCTAATATGAAATAGATTTTATATTTTTATTATTACTACTTTGTAATGATTACAATTTTATTATAATTATAAAAAATAAAATGTCAAGAGGAAGATTATATAAATTGAAAAAATTACAGACAATTTTTTGATCCAGCTGTTTTACGAATGTATTATTTGTTAAATTTTTATTATTTAATATTTTAAAATGGTATTATGTGGGTATATATAAATATATGAGAAACTCTCTAATGAAAAAGGAGGATAGAGTATGCCAAGTTTTGCCAATCCATTTACAGGCAATGTTCCGAGGAAAATGACCAAAGAAGAGCTGATCCAGGCTATAAGACTTGATATTGCAGGAGAGCTTGAAGCTATTTTTATTTATGACGCTCATGTACAAGCAACCGACGATCCTTTGGCCAAAAAAGTAATTGCTGACATAAGAGATGAGGAAAAAGCACATGTAGGAGAGCTTATGGCTTTGCTTCGCCTCTTGGATCCCGAGGAGGCAAAACATTTCGAAGAAGGCGAGGGAGAAGTCAGAGAAATGCTTGAGCAATTAAATATGGTCGCAAAACCGCCTTCTGGCAAATCTGAAAGTACTATAGGAAGCCTAATAGGCAAATAAGGAGGGAGAATATGGATTATTTATCAAGAGAAGGTTCTCCGATTTCCGCTGATTTATGGGAGAAAATTGACGATGCTGTTGTATCAGCGGCAAAAAAATCTCTGACAGGAAGAAGATTTTTAAGTATCTATGGTCCCTTGGGAGCAGGCATTCAAAGCATCAATGTAGACAACATTGAAGAATTAGAGGAAACTGAAGGAAGCATCTCGGTCATTAAGGGAAGAACATATCAGCACATTCCTTTGATTAGTCAAGACTTTGCACTTCTATGGAGAGACCTGGAATTCAGCGAGCAAACGGGATTGCCTGTCGATTTGTCCTCAGCCTCACGGGCGTCTTCCCAATGTGCTTTAAAAGAAGATGAATTGATTTTCTTTGGTAATGATGAACTGGGTTATAAGGGCTTACTAACCGAAGATGGGATTATTAAACTTACTCTATCAGATTGGAGCGAAGGAGAAAACCCATTCAAAGACATATCTACAGGATTAGCCAAATTCATTGAGAACGGAATTATAGGAAGAAATGTTCTGATTGTCAGTCCAAATCTTTTTGTCCAACTTCAGAGAATACAGCCAGGCACAGGAACAACTGAATATGAAAGAATAAGCAGGCTTCTTAACGGTAATATTTTCAGCACACCGGTATTAAAGAATAACCAGGCTGTTCTGGTCTGCTCTGAACCGCAAAATATGGATCTTGTAATTGGGCAGGATATGATTACATCTTACCTTGAAACAAAAAATCTGAATCATTATTTCCGTATTATAGAAACACTTCTTCTAAGAATTAAAAATAAAAAAGCAGTTATTGTCTTTGAATAATAAAAGTACAGGAAAAGACAGGGGAAGACTTTTTGTCCTACTGATTATGGAAGGGCAAGGAGTCTTCCCCTGTCTGTCTTAACCGTCCACTATTTTATTCACTGTGTCAATAAGATTCCTCTCATCGATACCATTTTCCTTTAAATGCTTAAGTAGATTTTCCCGGTGAAGAGTGCGTAAATCATCACGATTTCCATAATGGTAAATTATTTTGTCGGCAAGTCCTGGTATTTCTTTTCCCGATACAGGCATCCTGCAGAACTTTTTAATGGATGGCTGCCAGTCTGCCCCATCTTTTGCCTGCTCATATTTTTCAAGCACGTAATTACCGCTATCATCCTTTTTAAAAGTGATGGCAGATGGGACCACACTGCCGCTCACCATATGCAGCACATTATCATAAAGCTTATATGTTGCACTAAAAGTGGTTACAAATACTTTTAGCAGTCCTTTCTCTTCATAGCTTCCAAAAATTTTAGGTGCCACTATTGTAAATCCCTCTTCAGGTTTAGAATTCTTTTTTATTTCAGTATCATAAACCAGTTTTTCTACAAGATCGTTCCCATCATACTCAAAGTCAGGCAATTTAATGTCCTGCCTGATTGATAAGGCTCTATACCATTCCTGGGGTGTGAGGGTTTCATCAGTCACATTATTTCGTACTCCCAGAATATCCTTGCATAGCTTCATCATGATATACCCCCGGAGTCCTTCTGTATTACCGCTCTCAAACTGGAACAAGATGTATTGTAGAGCTTCCTCGCCACCGAACTTTATAATTTCCTCATATTCTTCCTGATGCACATTAATATAAGCATAGGGATTTGAAGTTTCTTTTGGTGAAGACATTATAACAGCAAGGTTTTCTTCTATGAGTTTTGCAATTTCATTGAATTTTGCAGTCTCATTTTCATCTGTCTGCATTCCACCAGCCATAACCACTTTACTTAGATCTTCAGGAAGTAACCTGTATTCCAATGCATAAACTTCTATAGGAATATCTGTCAAATAAGTATAAACCTTTCGCTGGCAAGAGACAGCAACAAACTGGCATAAGGCTTTTTTATATCTTCATTCATTACTTTCATAACTCTTTCGTCACAGAACAATTCCATATCTGTACACATCAACATAAATGCAATCCATACAAAGGGATTAAACCAGTGAATGGACAGTATTATGAATGCCAGCATCTTGATAAGGTGGTCTTTTCGATGAATATGAATCTGTTCATGCAGTATAATATATCTCCTCTCGGTATCGTTAAGTCCTGCAGGTAAATATATCCTTGGCTTAATGAATCCAAGTACAAATGGTGTTTTCAAATTATTAGCTTCGAAGATGTCTTTCTCTATTAATTGCGCACACTTAAGCCGCCTTTTTAGCATTAAGACAGATACAAGGCTATATATAAGGAATACTATTAATCCTATAATCCAAATGTACGCCCCTATTCCTGCATAAATCTTTAAAGTATTAACACTTGAATCAAAAGTCAGTGCAGAAGATGTAGAAAGTAAATGGTTTACTAATGAATCAGTTGCTTCTATCCCCTTGTTAATCTGAGAACTTTGCTGGTGAATGATATCATAAGAAACTGGAACTGAATTTGCATTCCGTAACATAATTTTCCGTGGCATAAGACTAAACATGCTTTCAAATGAGAATGGAATTATGAGCCGAAATACCACCACACTCCATAACGCATAGGAGATAACTTTTGGAGCCTTTTTCAGTAACAGTCTCACAGTTATAACAAAAAGGATAACATAGCTTGCTGTAAGGCTCATATTTAAAACAGTAAGAAACAGTTCACTCATGGCTATTTCCCCTTATGCTCATCAATCAGCTTTTTCAACTCTTCAGCCTGATGTTTGCTTAATTTTCTGCCACTGATAAAAGCTGTTAAGAACTTCGGCAAAGATCCTCCAAAGGTATCCTCAACAAAACGTATGCTTTGCCTGGTATAATATTCATCCTTTGTGACCAGAGAAGAAACCATAGCATTTTTATTTTGGAAAATGCCTTTTTCACATAACTTTTTAAGTACTGTATATGTGGTAGATTTTTTCCAGTTCATTTCTTTCTCACCAAGCCTGACGAGATCTCCTGAATTGATTGGTTCATTCTGCCAAATTAATTCTGCAAATTTTTCTTCACTTTCTGTAAGCTTATACTCTTTCATGCTAACACCTCTTTAGTCTATAAATTATAGACCCTACATTATAAGTCTATACTTTATAGACCAAAAAGTCAATGGATATTATCTATAATTATCCCCGGCATAGCCTAAGGTTTTCCTCGTATATAAAAAACCGCCAATTCAGAGAAAATATCTCCTGGCTGGCGGTCAACCATATAATGTTATTATTTATATTTATTTCAACATCCGAAGACAAACCTTACCACTTATATACAAATATGAAATGCGACAATACATACTAATATTGTACCTGGATTAACCCGGCTTTAACTCACAGATTTACAGTTAGTTTCCTGATATTTCGGATTCTCCTTCCATAGGCTGTCAGCCACCTCTGCCCAGGCCTTGGCAGCCTCAATAGTTTTGGCAATAAGCACATCTACATCTTCAGGTGCTTCCATATCAGTTGATTTTGCTCCTGATTCTTTAACCATCTTTGCAAGCATCTCAGGATTGTCAAGCAAAGGGCATGGGCGCAGCAGGTTGTTGTTAAATGGCTGGTTTTTACGATATGCCATAAATAAAGGAGACCTTAGAGCATCCAAAAGTGTTGCATTATGAATGTTGACGTTGGAATAATGGATAAATGCGCATGGCTCTACATCACCGGCGGCATTTATATGCAGGTAGCGTTTCCCGCCTGCTATACATCCATTAGCGTACTCTCCGTCATTCCAGAAATCCATTGCAAAAATAGGTTTGGTTTGACGAATTTCGTTGATACGCCGGTACATATACGCACGTTGTTCAGGAGTAGCAATAAGGTCTGTACGGGCATCCTTTCCAACAGGTATATAAGTAAAGTTCCAGGAAAACCTGCAACCACGGGCAATCATATCGTCAACAAATTCATCAGAACCAACACTTTCAGTATTGTAACGGTGATAGCAGGTAGAATACCCAAATAAAAGCTTATGTTCCCTCATCCTTTCCATTGCCTCAATAACTTTACGATAAGTACCTTTTCCACGCCTCATGTCGGTGGCTTCCTCGTCACCCTCAATAGAAAATGCCAGTGCAAAATTGCCTACCTTCAGCATTTCCTCGCACAGTTCGTCATCTACCAGCGTACTGTTGGTGAAGGCAAAGAAGTAGCAATCCTGGTGTTCTTTGCATAACCGGATGATATCCTTCTTGCGTACAAGTGGTTCTCCTCCGGAGAAGATATAGAAGAAAATACCCAGTTCCTTGCCCTGTCGGCAAATTGAGTCAAGTGTCTCGTAAGATAGGTTATTTTTGTTTCCATATTGTGCTGCCCAGCATCCGGTGCAGGACAAATTGCAGGCACTGGTTGGATCCATCAAAATTGCCCATGGAACGTTGCAGTCATATTTTTCTTCAATAGTCCGCCCGCGCTCGTACCCGATAAAGTTAGCATTAACTACAAAGCATTCTACAAACTTTTTTATGAGCTTTACATCCACTTCCTGAAACAGTTTTTCAACAAAAGTACGCCAAACGCTGTTATCATCCAACAGAACATCACGCACAGCGTTTATCTGGGTAGCATGTAAATTTCCTCTATCTAATTTCTCTGCAATATCAAATATTTTTGGTAGCTTTTCCATAGGATTTTCTGAAAGGTAATTCAGTAGTATATTTAGTGCCGTTTTTTGAATCACGCTCATAATTTTCACTCCTATAAAATTTAATTTTATATTAATTAAGCTCAAATGAGCTTTAATTAACCATTTATTAGTTTAATTATTTAACATGTCATTTTTAACTAACTGTTTGGTTAATTATGCTTTCATTTGTAACAATATATTTATTAAAAATTAAATTTTAGAACTATTATCCCGCAGTATGTATCACTTCCTGGAATTATGAAGAAGTAGTTATCTGATAAGAATGTAAAAAAGATCTGCGCAGTTCACTGTCCTCTGTTGAACCAAATGCCTTAAAGTCGTCATAGTTATCTGCAAAACTACCAATAGGAATGATTGAAAATAAAAATTTAAACAGCACCATTTCATTATAAATAAATTCACAGCCTACATCGCGGACCGTTTCAAAAACTGGATTTTCCCCGTTGCCGCTCATGTATCTCATAAAGTAAAATAATGAATTTTGATATTTATCACTTTTTTGTGATTCCAGCATCAAAATTCGGATAATCTCTTTATTTTCAGTACCATAGGACAGTTTCATAATCTTTTTAGTCAATAAATCAGTTATTTGACGTTTAAAGATATCCATCATATTGTTCCATAACACTGACCTTTCTTAATGACAAAATCATCTATGCAAATGGCTATTACAGCTTTCTTATGAATAACAGGAGTTTCTTTTTTTTAAGAGATTGCAGATAGTACTTTTGCCTACATCCACAATATTCTTCCTAAAAGCTTTAGATGCCTCAACAGAACTGCAGTTTAATGACAGTCGTACAATTTCATCCACAAGCCGTCGGGTTTTCTTCGCTTTATCTGAAATGAAATCAAATCTTTCTGCAAAAGTAGTATGATTACAGTCAGGATTATTACAAAACATCTTTCTGTTGCGTATAATAATAAATACCTTATTGCCTTGTATTGGAAGATCCTGAAAGGTTCTGCTATATATAGAATGTATTTTTGATGATGCAGAGCCGCAGAATGGACATATTACTTCTTTTCGGCTGGAAGCTACTGTTATATAGCATTTTCCATCAACTATTTCATGACGAATATAGTCCAGGTTTTGGTCTAACTGCTTAATAAACTTATCCATAAAATGACCTCTTTTCTTTTGTTTAACACACTATTTATTATATCATACTTTTAGATTAATTCAACTAACTCTGGAAAGACCCATTTTTACTTGCCAAAAACAATTACTGCTTCATGTAATAATTTTACCGGTAAGCTCCTTTTTACATTTTGGCTATTATTTTCCCATAAAAAATCCTCCTATATATTTGTATTTCATTATAGGAGGAATCCCTTTTCATACTGTAATTATTGCAACCTTTTTCACTTAATTTGAATTATTCATCTTTAATTTTTTCTTCAAAGTCTTTGAAACGACTATTAACCCTATTCCAACTATAAACAATCCAATAAATAATAATAATTGAAATGGCCCTCCGCCAAAATGGCTGAATGGGTAAGGTCCATTTATTATCCAAATATATCTTTCATAATTACCATGAATAAACCAATATATTATGACTGGACTAATTATAAAAATGAATCCTGATACTAACATTAAATCTGATACAAACTCTTTTATCCGTTGTTTACTCATATCTCAACACTCTCCCTTGAGGCTCAGTTCTACAAATATGCACTACATATCATGTTGATGAAATTGAGCCTGTGTCTATACACCTTCTTCGTTGAACTCTGGGATAAAGCTTTCCGAAGCGGTCTCCCCTTCTTGTATAAACCCATTCTCCAACCCGATTTCTATTGCAAAATCAACAAGTTCATCATATTCTTCCTCCGTTATCTTTCTGTTAAGCTCAGGGTATATCATATTCTTTGTTATCGGAGTATATTGATTCATAATGCTGACGAATATCATGTCTCCATAGGTCTCATACAAGTATTTTATAATTCTCTTAGAGTCTTCAAGATATCCCGGCAAAGTTAGGTGTCTTACTATCACACCTCTTTGCATTATGCCCCGCTCATCAAAGCTTGCTTCTTTTACCTGCCTAACCATTTCTCCAATTGCCGCTGCTGCAACCGCAAAGTAATCCTTGCAATTAGAGTACTTTATTGCAGGCTCGTTCGACATATATTTCAGATCAGGCAAATATATATCAACATATCCTTCAAGCAGTTTTAAGGTTTCTACTTTCTCATATCCACTACAATTATATACAATAGGAATAGTGAGTCCTTTTTTGCGTGATATATCTAAAGCGTCTATAATATGTGGAACATAGTGGCTTGGAGTAACCAGATTGATATTATTGACTCCCTTGTCCTGAAGCTCCAGGAAAATTTCTGCAAGCCTTTCTATTGTAATAATTTTTCCTGCCAAACCTTTTGATATCTCTCTATTCTGGCAATACATACAACCCAGAGCGCAACCTGAGAAAAATACCGTACCGGAGCCTTCTTTTCCTGATATGCAAGGTTCCTCCCACATATGGAGTGCTGCTCTTGCAACCACCAATTCATCGGTAGTTTTGCAATATCCTCTTTTGCCGCTAGTTCTGTCAACATGGCATTCCCTGGGGCAAAGAACACAATCTTTTAAAATATCTTTCAAAATTGACGAATTCATCTATCTATAATCCTCTTTTCATAAACTCCCTGGTATAAATATAATTATACATTACAAAATGCTTTGCTTTGGCCCCTTAATATTGGACATTAGCCTGCTTTTTCTTTTACTATATCTATTTTAATTACATATTCTTTATAAACTTGTCTTGGAGTATTTAGTTTAAGTCCCCGGCTTCAAAAACCCAATTTCCTGCATTAATCCTTATACTTTTTTCTTGTTTTTTATCTTATACTATATCCTCAGTAGTTCTGTTACCTTCATATGCCAATAACAGCTGCACTCCCCGACTCCTCCACAAGTGATATAACCGCCAAACTTCCACAGGGGAGCTCTTCAATTCGCTTTATAGACAAAAAACTCCCGATATATTTTACCGAGAGTCAGAATCGTTTTCTATACTTTTATTTTAAACATGCATTACATAACTCCTTATACTAATAGACCGTAACTGAAGAATTATCCAAATCTTCTAAAATCATTGATTCTTATAATAACTTATTTTTCAATAATCCTCCTGAAAAATTCTATTGCACCGTTCACATCACTCTCATCCGGGTGTCCTTTTGCGATTCCTCCAACTAACTTCAAAGGGCCAAATGTGTCAAAGCCTCTACATCCATAAATTCCTATCAACTTACAGGATTTATCAGTAAATATTTGTTCAATTTCTTTCGTGAAAGCAGCTTTAGCGCCATAAGTATTTATGAGAAACACACGTTTATTACCTGGCAGGTTTTTCCTGGCAAACTCAATAACCGCCTTGCTGAATTTGCCAAAATATGTACCAGACGCAAAACCTATTATATCGTACTCAGTTAAGTCTGCCTCTTTACATTCAACCGCATTAATTAGTTTTATATCCCCCATTTCCTTAATGGCATCCAAAAGTTTCTTTGTATTACCATGATGCTGGGAATAATATGCAATAGCAACTTTCATTAAGAATACCCCCTGTTTTGTTTCCGTAGTGTCAAAAATTTTAATATAATTTTGATGTAAAAGTATATATTTCACTGGCCTTCACCAGTTACTTTCGTATCCCCCCTGAAATTTGGAAATTATTCAGGTTTCTTTTTTTAGATCCTTCAGC
>DULL01000002.1 GCA_012840395.1 Clostridiaceae bacterium
GATACAGCAGGAAAATAAAAAGCTGCCCTGGTAAAGGATCTTATAAATTCACTCTTATTATATACAACAACAGATATGAAAAATGAAAATATCAGTACAAGGGGTACATTACCCAGAACCAATAGTACAGTATTATATAATGATTTCATAAAGTTCTGGTCTTTGAATAGTGCAACATAATTTCCAAATCCTATAAAGCTTCGTGACTGTAACCGTACTTTATATAAACTGAGAATTAATGCGTTTATCATAGGGTATATGACAAATAATACAAAGAAAATTAGTGCAGGCAATAAAAAAAGATACCCGGGCGTAATCTTCTTTAATTTTACCAATAACTTGTTGTTGCTTTGCATTATATTCCTCCTGCTCCGTAACAGTAAGTTTTGATTAATGCAGGCCACTGCTTGAGCCTGCATTAATCAACCACTTTTTTCAGTTACCTGAAAATTATTTAAACTAATTATTTTTCATTAATTACCTCTGTAGCCCTGGCTGCAAAGTCGTCAAGAGCCTGTTTTGCTGTCTTTGCACCTGTAAGTGCAGCCTGCAGTTCAGGATACCATAATGCCCTTACCTTTGCATAATTGTTTATTGTATATCCTGTGTCTGCTACATACCTGGATATATTACCTGCATAACTAAGTTCCGGATGGTCATACAGTTGACCCATGGATGCTCTGACCGGGAATGCTCCGCTGGCCAAAACATTTTTCGGATCTTTAGCAAGGTATTCAATAAATTTAGCTGACTCTTCAATCCTCTTCTGATCCTTGTTGTCAAATATGCAGTAACCTATAACCTGAGCCTCAACCTTAACTGATTTTCCATCTATAGAGGGCTGTGGAACAAAGGCAAAATCAAATCCTTCTGCGGCTTTTCCTTCAGCTATTGCCTTGTTAAGAGTATTCATGTTACCAGGTCCGAAAAGTATACAGGTTGCTGCAGCGCCCTGGGTAAACATATCAAGAGCATCTGTTGATGTGAGGGATTCTGCACCTTTCGCAATAAGACCGTTCTTATAGGCATCTAATATCCACTGTAAGCCTTTTACACCTGCTTCACTGTTTATTACAACTTTATCATGTTCTTTATTTACAAAGTCTGCTCCAAAATTCTGTATGAACATTCTGATAGAAGCGTCTCCCTGTTCGTTTCCTGCATAGAATACGATAGGAGCAACATTCTTAAGATTATCTCTTATACCTTCAAGTGCTTTTTGGAATTGATCTATTGTCCATAACCTATCTGGATTGTTTGGATCATCTAAGGGCAGTAAATCTTCTACTCCTGCATCTCTGAATAGTTTTCTGTTTACTCCCATTATTACAGGAGATATATGTGTTGGATACATGTAAATTTTGTCCCCAAGCATGCAATGGTCAAGAATTGACTGGGGTATATCTTTCCTGTCTTCCTCTGTAAACATGAAATTAAGGTCTGCAAGTACTCCCTGAGCTCCATAACCGATTATTCTGCCTGGATAGTCAAATACACTGTCAGGCATTGCATTAGAAGAAATTGCAATGTTTATTTTTTCAGGTCCCTGGTTCCAGGCAAGCATTTCAAATTCAATGTCAACATTGGGATTTTCTTTTACATAAGCGTCAATAAGTTCCTGCTCATATACGCCGTTTTCCTTGCCTTCAACAACATATCTGGGATAAAACCAGAAAGTAATTTTTGTTTTTTCAGCCTTTGTGTCTCCTTGATTTGTGGTTGTACTGTCAGTACCAGTTCCATCAGTTCCGGAATTAGTTTTTTTTCCGCAACCTGCAAACAAACTTGCAATCATTACAACACACAAAGTTAAGGCCACAATTAATTTTAATTTCTTTGACATATAAACCCTCCTTTAGTTAATTTTTCAGAAAGTCATTAGAGATGCACACTGAAATTATAGCATAGTGCACAAAAAGGGACCTTTAAAAAACTAAGTTATTGTTTAAAAAATTAAGGTAACCTTTAGGAGGCAGCTAGAACTTAACAACTTAAATAGTTGAGATAAATCTTAATAATTAACATTTAGATTTGTAGAATTAGGAACTGCCGGCATTAAGAATTGTGGGCATTAAGCTGCCTGTATTCTGTAGGAGATACTCCAATAATATTCTTAAAGCAGGTTGCAAAATAATTAGGATCATTAAAGCCTACTTCATAGGCAACATCGTACATTTTTAAAGATTGGTTCTTTAGGATCAATTCCTCTGCTTTTTTGATCCTGTATCTGCAAATATAGGATGAAAGGCTTTCACCTTTTTCCTTTTTAAATAAGTGGCTGATATAGTTAGGATGCATTCCTACATGGTCTGCAATTTTATCGAGACTGAGATTCTCATCATTATAATTCTGCTCAATATAAATTATTGCTTTTCTTATTGTTGCAGTATGTTTTACATACCTTTTTTTAGATATATAAGCACATAATTTTATTGTAAATTCAGTAATAAACCTTTCATACTCATCAATAGTTGTAAAGCTTTCTATTTGCTCATATATATCAATTTTATCAGTAAATTCAGTTATATCTGCTTCAAATTCATATGCTACTTGTATCAGATAATAAGTTATCCTCTTTAGCTGAATTTTAGCAAGAGCAACGGGATATTTTTCTTTTTTCACCTTAAAATAACCAATGATTGCCTTAAGACTGACAAGGGAATTTTCCTGCTGCCCTATTTTTACACTTTGCATAAATTTTTTCTCATCTTCATAAGGATAATCAGAGGTGTCTGAATTCTGCAGAGTAGTATCACCAATATAAAAAATCTTGCTGGAACTATCAATAAACCTTTCTTCCAATGCAGCCAGTGCTTCAGAATACGACTGGGAAATCTGCAAAATATTGTTTTTTACTTCACCAATTCCTACTACTACATCTGAAGATATTTCCTTTGAAATTCTCTTCATTAGTTCATCAATTAGTGAAAAACAATATTTTCTGGTGGAAGCTTCATCTCTTCCTGAAATAATAAGGATAGCCTTATCATATAAATGGCTTTCTACTATAACTCTTCCCGGATCATCAATCATGCTTACCAACTCATGCATACCCAGTTCCTTAATGAATTTTGCTTCAGGATCTTTACTTGTCTTGTTATCCCTAAAACCATTTTCCATAATAAATACCGCGACCATAAAAAACTCATTTGTCAGATTCAACCCCAGATAAGCAGAAGCACCTAATATTTCTTCTTTATTTTTTATTTCACCGGACAAAATCTTGTTTATTAATCCTGATCTGAAGAAAGGAATCATATCTTTTAATTTTTTCTTCATTTCTTCATATCTACTGTCTTTTTCCTGTTCCTTAATGATATTATCACAAATTTTTTCCAATACTTCTTCAATTTCTGTTGCTGATGAAGGTTTAAGTAAATAGTTTTCCACCCCATACTCAATAGCCTTTTGCGCATAAGTAAACTCATCATGACCAGAGAGAATCATTACTTTTGAAGTAATACCGTCCTCACGTATTTTTTTTAACAGTTCCAGTCCATCCATTTTGGGAAGATTCACATCTAACAGTATAATTTCAGGCTTTTCCTCAATTATTATATTATACCCCATCTCTCCGTTAGAAGCTTCAAGGATTCTAGAAATATTGAACTTATGCCACTGTACCTTTTGAATTATTCCTTTTCTAATTATTAATTCATCTTCAATTACAATAGCTTTTAGATCCATTTTTCCTCCTCAAGTCAAATGAAATCAGATTACGGAACATTCATGGCAAGGTCCTGTAGATTCTCTTATTATTAATTTAGGTTTTAAAGATAAATGTTGAACCGTTGAAACATTATCATTTTCAATTTTTCTAAGTAAAGTATCGACAGCCTTTTCACTCATTTCAAGCACCGGCGGGGCAATTGTAGTAAGGGGGGTACTGAAATAAGCAGATTCTCTGATATTATCAAAACCTATAACAGATATATCTTCAGGTACTCTCATACCTGCCTCGGCTATTGCTTTGAGAGCCCCCTGAGCCATAGTATCATAGGACACAAAAACAGCAGTGGGAATTTCCTTCTCCCCAAGCAACTCTTTCATTCTTAAATATCCTCCCAGTTCAAGTCTTTCATAGCCGTATTTCACAAATTTTTCATTAATGGTGAGGTTGCGCTTCTTCATAGCTTCAACATATGCAGGATACCGTGTACCCATTGAAAGATACTCGCTGATGAAGCCTATTCTTCTATGTCCCAATTTGTATAAATGATCTATGGCTATATCAATGCCATACATATTATCTATTTCAATCACATCAAAATCCGGAATATCTATAAAATACTCAATAATAACAACAGGAATTTTCAGAATTTTCCTGGCTTTTACAATCTCTTTTCCAAACTTTATTCGATCATGAACGCTGATCAGTATTCCATCAAGATTCTTTCTCACAAACAATTCAAGATAATGAAATTCATTTTCATGTTTAAATCCTGTTTGTCCAATAATTAATGAATAGCCCTGATCTTTAAGCTTAGACTCTACCGCTCCAACAAGGCCTGCATAGTAGTTGCAGTCTAACTCGGGAAGTATTATACCTATTGTTTTAGATCTTTTTCCTGCCAATACTTTTGCGGTTTCATTTGGTATATATCCAAGCTCATTGGCAACTTTAAGGATTTTTTCCCGGGTTTTTGAAGCAATTTTACCACTATCACTTAATGCCCGGGACACTGTCGATTTATTAACACCAACTCTTTCGGCAATATCTTTCAATGTAGGCATGTACTTCTCTCCTACCCCTCTCTTCTCAAAATGGTATATGGCACAACTTCATGGTCCATAGGCATATACACAGTCATCTGAGGATGGGGTGCGACGTCAATATCCTCCCCCTCTGAATTTTTCATACTTTTAATTTTTTGTTTGAAATAATCTCCCTTTGGCATTACTACTTCTATTTCTTCTCCTTTATACATCCTGTTTCTTTGTTCTACTTTTGCAATTCCCGTATTCTTATCATAAGAAATAACCAGACCAACAAAATCATACTCTCTGATGTATGAACTTGTATGATAGATTTGCTCTTTACCGGTTGGCTTATTAAAATAAAAACCAGTCGTATACTCCCTGTGGCTTGCCTTAGAGATTTCCTCCATCCATTTGGGGCTGAAAACGTAATTGACCGGATCCCGGTAATAGGCGTCTAAAGCCTCTCTATAGGCCTTTACCACTGTTGCCACATAATAAGAACTTTTCATACGCCCTTCAATTTTGACACTGGATACACCAGTAGCAATAATTTCTGGAAGATGCTCAATCATACATAAATCTTTTGAGTTAAAAATATATGTTCCCCGTTCATCTTCAAAAACAGGCATATATTTTCCCGGCCTTTTTTCTTCAACCAGGTAATACTTCCACCTGCATGGATGAGCGCACAATCCCCTGTTGGAATCCCTCTCAGCCATATAATTGCTAAGAAGGCACCTACCTGAGTATGAAATACACATAGCTCCGTGTATAAAGATTTCCAGTTCCAGTTTCGGAGATGTTTTTTCTCTTATTTCTTTTATCTCATCCAGGGACAACTCCCGTGCAAGTATTATTCTTTTTACTCCATGCTTATACCAGAACTCAGCACTTTTCCAGTTAGTATTATTTGCCTGGGTGCTGATATGAATTTCCATATCCGGAGCAGTTTCTTTTATAATAGAAAAAACTCCGGGATCAGATATAATTACAGCATCTACTCCCAGGTTCCGGACATTTTTTATATACTCATCCATTCCCTTTAAATCACTGTTATGTGGTATGATATTCATGGTCAGGTAAAACTTTTTCCCCATGGAATGGGCAAAATCTATACCCTCTTTCATCTCCTCAAGGGTAAAATTACCTGCATTAGCTCTTAATCCATACTCATTTCCTCCGGCATATACGGCATCGGCTCCATATATTATTGCCATTTTTAATTTTTCAAGATTTCCTGCTGGTGCCAGCAGTTCAACCTTATTCATATATTCCTCCCATATAACTTTGCAATATCATCGCATGCATTTCCATCAGTAAAGCAATATTAGTCTGATACTAATCTGATATTTTGCAGGATATGGCTACCCCATCCCCAATGGGTATAATGCTTGTGCTTAGAATCCGGCTGCTGCAAATTGCATCCAGATAATCCCTCATTCTTCTGACAATAGTATTCTTCCTTCTTATAACCAAATCATCACTGGCTATCATACCTTTATATAAAACATTATCCGAAACAAGTACTCCACCTGTCTGAAGCAATCTGAGTATATCAGGAAGGAGTTCAAGGTAATGGCCTTTTGAAGCATCCAAAAAAATAAAATCATACTTTTTTTCGAGACACTTCAAAACATCAAGAGCATCTCCTGTAATCACATTAATTCTTTTTTCCAATTCTGCCTGCCGGATGTTATATTTAGCTTTTTCAGTCATGTCATAGGACCGGTCTATGGTATCAATGCTTCCTTCATCTCCAAGTGCATGTGCCATTAAAATTGCTGAATAACCGAGAGCAGTACCTATTTCCAATACTCTTCTGGGTCTGGAAATATGGCATAGCACTTCCAGTAATCTGGCAGTTTCAGGCTGCACTATCGGTATATTAAACTCTTGAGCATAATCCCTTAATTTGAGCAAAAAACCTTCATCTTTTTTAATAGTGTTTCTAATATACTCAGTAACAAAATCTTGACATATCATTATTTTTTCACCGGACTAATTGCTAGCTTTGTTCTTCTGCGCTCTTAATTGGGCATTTACATGGTCCCTGTATGTTGTAGAGAAGTAATGGGTACCTGTACCATCTTCCTTGGAAACAAAATACAAATAATCATGCTCCTCAGGATAGAGGGCTGCAATAATTGAGTCTCTTCCCGGTGAAGATATAGGTCCCGGAGGTAAACCTTCATATATATAAGTGTTATATGGATCATCTATCTTTTCATCTTCAAGAGATAAGGACTCCTTAAATATTCCAAGTTGCTTAAATAAAATATATTGAATAGTGGCACAGGACTGGAGTTTTTTCAATGCAGGGTCTTTGCTTTTCAGCCTGTTATGAAAAACTCCTGAAATAATATCCCTTTCCTCTGCAATTTTAGCTTCCCTTTCAATTATTGAGGCAAGAATAACAACCTGATCCACTGTCATTCCAAGTGTTTTCGCCCTTTCATAGTATTCGGGTATAAATATCTTGTTAAACTGTCCTAACATAACGGACACAATCTGTCTTTCTCCGCCGTTTTTGTCAAATTTATAGGTTTCTGGAAATAAATAACCTTCAAGCCTGTTTTCTCTTTCCTTGGGTATATATTTTATAAATTCATAGTCAAATTCTTCTGTGTTGCATACTTCAATGAACTTTTTCCTGTCAATAAGCTTTAGTTTTTCAAGTCTGTCTATTATCTGTTCAAAGGTATACCCTTCAGGTATTGTGACAGTAATACTCGGATTATCCTGCGGTCTGCTGGTAAGTATTCTCATAAGCATATCATAGCCCTGGATATTGTCATAATTTCTTTTGCTGTCAATAAGGTGTATGCCTGACATATATAAACCATCATATCCATTTAGCTTTGAAATTATTCTGAATAATGTAGTATTTTCAATTACTCCATTCTGCTTAAGAATCTCTGCAATTTGGGCAGTATTAGAACCAAGAGGAATCTCTATGGGTCTAGCTCTTTCTGGGTCTATATTAATAACAACTTCCTTTTGTCCACTACTGCTTGTTCTTATAACATAACTATAGGAAAAATATGCACTTATTAATGCAATAAGAATGTAAGCAAGCAAGAAAATAAGCCTTATGATCCACTTATTCTTCTTCCGGGGTCCAGAAACCTTTCCCATAAATACAACTCCTCCCGCATTATTGTTACATTTTGTTTCTTGCTTTGGCTCTTTGTTCAGTATCAAGTATTTTCTTTCTTAATCTTATATTTTTTGGTGTTACTTCAACTAATTCATCTTCAGCTATAAACTCTAAAGCCTGTTCAAGGCTTAAAATTGTTGCAGGAGTTAGTCTGAGAGCCTCATCTGATCCTGATGCCCGCATGTTGGTAACATGTTTCTTTTTGCATACATTGACTACGATATCCTCAGACCTGGCATTTTCTCCCACTATCATTCCTTCATATACCCTAGTGCCAGGAGTTATAAAGAGAGTTCCTCTTTCCTGGGCATTATACAACCCATAGGTTACTGCCTCACCGTCTTCCCAGGCAACTAATGAACCCCTTGGCCTTCCTGAAATATCACCTTTATATGGTTCATATCCGTGAAATACATGATACATTATACCATTACCCTTAGTATCAGTCAAAAATTCAGAACGATACCCTATCAATCCCCTGGCCGGAACTTTAAATTCAAGTCTCATATAACCTTCAGTGGCAGAATACATATTTACCAATTCAGCTTTCCTGGTTCCCAATTTCTCCATGACTACTCCCATATAATTCTCAGGAATATCAATTGTAAGAAATTCAACAGGTTCATATTTTACACCGTCAATCTCTTTAATAATAGCCTTTGGTTTTGAAACCTGAAATTCATATCCTTCTCTTCTCATAGTTTCAATCAGAATTGACAAATGTAATTCTCCTCTCCCTGAAACAATAAAAGAATCAGGTGTATCGGTTTCTTCCACTTTAAGGCTTACGTTTGTTTCCAGTTCTTTAAAAAGCCTGTCTCTTAAATGTCTTGACGTTACATAAGTTCCTTCGGTTCCCGCAAAAGGACTATCATTTACACTAAATGTCATGGTTATAGTTGGTTCCTCAATTGTTATAAAAGGAAGGGGATCGGGATATTCAACGCTGCATATAGTTTCACCAATATTTATATCCCCTGCTCCCGCTATTGCAACAATATCTCCCAACATTGCTTCTTCTACGCTGATCCTTTTTAAACCTTCAAACTTAAATAATTTTCCTACTTTAATTATTTGCTGAGAACCATCTTTTTTACAAACAACTGCCTGCTGCCCTGACTTAATTTTGCCGCGGGTAATCCTTCCTACTCCGATTCTTCCTATATATTCATCATAGTCTATACTTGAAATTTGTAACTGGAGAGGTTTATCAACATATCCCATTGGTGCAGGTACATTATTGATTATACTTTGAAACAGTGGTTCCAGGTTTTTTCTTTCATCTTCCAAATCATTTACTGCAAAACCATTTCTTGAAGAAGCATACAATAGTTTAAAATCGGCCTGCTTATCATTTGCACCCAGTTCTAAAAATAAATCCAAAACCTGGTCGGCAACTTCATAAGGTCTGGCATCAGGCCTGTCGATCTTATTAATAACCACTATTGGAACCAAATCATATTCCAGAGCTTTTTTTAATACAAACCTTGTCTGGGGCATGGGGCCTTCAAAAGCGTCAACCAGCAGTAATACCCCGTCAACCATATTGAGCACCCGTTCGACTTCTCCGCCAAAATCCGCATGCCCCGGTGTATCAACAATGTTTATTTTAATTCCTTTGTAATTTACGGCAGTGTTTTTGGCGAGGATAGTTATTCCCCGTTCCCGCTCTAATTCATTTGAATCCAAAATTCTCTCTTGTACCTGTTCATTAGATCTGAAGATCCCGCTTTGTTTTAACATTCCGTCAACCAGTGTGGTCTTTCCATGATCAACATGCGCAATTATTGCTATATTTCTTATATCTTCTCTAATTATTATTTCTTCTCTATCTTTTTCCACATTAATTCCCCTCAAATCAGAGTCTAAGCTGTTAAAATTAGCAAAATTCATTTTAGAATATACCTATTAATTTGTCAAATTATCAATAATAGCTCCCTCATAAGCTTGCATGCTACCGCGGTAGATACACCACTTTGATCATAGATTGGAGATAATTCATTTATATCAATACCTACTATATTAAGAGACGCCAGTTTCAGGCAAGCCTTCAGAAGCTCATTAAAACTTACACCGCCTCCCTCAGGAGTACCTGTTCCCGGGAATATTGACGGATCCAATACATCCAGATCAATAGAAACGTAAACAGGTTTTCCAATTAGTTTTTCAACTACTTCTATTAACCTTTCAAAAGTAAATTTCTGAGTAAAAAGATGATTCTTCCCCCATAAAAATTCTTCTTTATCACCTGAACGAATGCCGAACTGAAATATTCTGTTATCGCCTATAATGTCCCATACCCTTCTCATCACTGTGGCATGAGAGAATTTTTCCCCCAGATATTCATCCCTTAAATCAGCATGGGCATCAAAATGAATAATGTGAAGGTCTGGGAATTTTTCTGCAACAGCTTTAACCGCTCCATAAGTAACCAAATGCTCCCCTCCGATCATAAAAGGGATTTTATTATCAGTTACAATTTTTCGTACATATTCCTCTATAACGCTAAGAGCTTTTTGAGGGTTTCCATAAGCAAGTTCCAGATCTCCGGCGTCAAAAACACATATTTCGGATAAATCCCTGTCCTGATATGGACTATATGTTTCTATACCGCAAGATTCACTACGTATGGCACTACTTGCAAATCTTGCGCCCGGCCGAAAAGAAGTAGTAGAATCAAAGGGAGCACCAAAAATTACAATTCTTGATTCATCATATTCACTTTCACATCCAATAAATGTCTGAAGTTTCCTATTCATCTTCATCTTCTTTTGTCAAAAGCTCCTTTACATAAGTAGGTAATGCAAAACTGCCTCTATGAATTTCAGTATTGTAATATTTTGTTGCTATTCCTAAATCATTCCATTCTTTATCGTTAATGTCCAACAGTGGGTCATATTTTTTTGAAGCAAATCCAAAAAGCCAATGACCTGACGGGTATGTGGGAATATGGGCCTGATATACCCGGCATATGGGAAAAAGCTCTTTAATACGCTTGTGAGCTCTCCTCATTGCCTTGACATATGTATTATAATAAGGGTTTTCATGCTGATTAACAAGTATACCGTCTTCCTTCAAAGCCTTATAACAATTTCCGTAAAATTCTTTAGTAAACAAACCTTCTCCAGGCCCAAAAGGGTCTGTGGAATCAACAATAATAAGGTCATACTCTTCCTGTTTTGCCCTTATAAATTTCAAACCGTCCTCATAATATATACTTACCCTAGGATCATCAAGCTTGCAGGCCGTTTGTTGCAAATACTCTCTTGAGACATCTACCACCATTTTATCTATTTCAACCATTTCTATTTTTTCAATGCTGCTATATCTTGTAAGTTCTCTTACAGTCCCGCCGTCACCTCCGCCAATAACAAGCACATTTCTGACATTTATATTAGTTGCCATAGGTACGTGGACTATCATATCATGATAGATAAACTCATCCTTTTCAGTTACCATCATTAAACCATCAAGCGTCAGAAATCTCCCGAATTCTTTTGAATCAAAAACATCTATTCTCTGATAATTGCTCTGCCTTGAAAATAAATGCTTGTCCACCTTTATTGAAAAATATACATTATCTGTATGTTTCTCTGTGTACCACAACTCCATAAACTTACCGCCTTTCCATTTCTGTTGCAAAATATTCCTTCATTGATAATTATGGGGACTATCATCCAGTTTCATACCACTACTTTAATATTATTTATTGTCATATCTTCCGTTCCCGTAAGCAAGCTTCCCTTTTGTTTGGCATATTCAATATACTCAATTACCTTTCCGGTTATACGTTCCCCGGGTGCAAGTATTGGTATGCCAGGAGGATAACACATTACAAACTCACCACATATGAATCCTTTACTCTTGGATATGGGCAAGGATTTTTTATCTTTATAAAAGGCCTCTTGAGGTGCCATAACCACTTCAGGATTAATATATTCCACGGGAAACATTCCTGTCTTATCCTTTGAATGCAATCTTTTTATTTCAGACAAAGAAGAGACCAGGCGTTCTATTTCCAATTCCCTGTCACCCACTGAAATAATAGCCAGAATATTTCCTATATCTCCAAATTCAATTTGTATTCCGTATTCATCCCTCAATATATCGTATACTTCTATTCCCGCAAGACCTATATCCATGGTATGAACCGAAAGTTTTGTCCTGTCAAAATCAAAAAAACTGTTTCCGTCTGTTAATTCCTGTCCGAAAGCATAGTATCCGCCTATCTTGTTTATCTCATTCCTGGCATACTCTGCAAGGCCTACAACCTTTTCATATATTTCCTCTCCCCTGATAGCCAGGTTACGCCTTGAAATATCCAATGAAGACAATAAAAGATAGGACCCGCTGGTAGTTTGGGTAAGATTCAAAATCTGACGTACATAACCTGCGTTTATATTTTTGCTCATAAGGAGAAAAGAACTCTGTGTAAGGGAACCGCCAGTTTTATGCATACTAACTGCAGCCATATCAGCTCCCGCTTTCATGGCAGATACAGGCAAATTCTTTCCAAAATAAAAATGCGTGCCATGAGCCTCATCAACCAGGACTTTCATATTATTTTTATGTGCAAGTTGCACAATGGTTTTTAAATCTGAACAGACTCCGTAATAGGTAGGGTTATTCACAAAAACAGCTTTTGCGTCAGGATTTTCATTAATGGCTTTCTCAATATCTTTAACCGTCATACCAAGAGGTATTCCAAGCTTTTCTTGCACTCCGGGATTCACATATACTGGTATTGCTCCGCATATTACGAGGGCATTAATCGCACTCCGGTGAACATTACGGGGCATAATTATCTTATCGTTTCTTTTACATGTGCTCATTATCATGGTTTGTACCGCAGCTGTTGTACCATTCACTATGAAAAAAACATTTTCCGCTCCAAAAGCTTCTGCAGCAAGTTCTTCGGCTTCCTTAATCACTGATACGGGATGGCAGAGATTATCTAGCAGTCTCATTGAATTAACATCCACTGAAAGGCACTGTTTTCCCAATAGTTCTGCCAATTCCGCATTGCCGCGCCCCTGCTTGTGCCCGGGAACATCAAAAGGAACTACCCTTAGAGATTTATATTTTACCAGTGCTTCATATATAGGTGCTTTTGACTGTGAAGTGCTTTTCATTCAAGCACCTCCCTATTCACCAAAAACATTCATGCCACTGAAAATTTCAATCATTTCCTTCCGGAGGCTGTTAATAATTGCAAGACGTTGTTTGGGTGGCAATTCATATACGTCTTTGTTGAACAGGTAGTCCTGTAATTCAATTTCTTTTATCATCATCTTGGTATGAAAAATATTGGATTGGTATACATTGACATCTATAGCATCATATTTTGTAAGGGTGCTTTCATCAATATAATCCTGTATGGAAGTTATTTCGTGATCAATGAAATACTTTTTACCATCTACATCTCTGGTAAATCCTCGTACCCTGTAGTCGATTGTAATAATATCTGAATCAAAACTTCCTATTAAATAATTTAGAGCGTTCAGCGGTGATATTTTGCCACAAGTTGAAACATCAATATCAACCCGAAATGTAGATATTGCATTTCCCGGATGGTATTCAGGATATGTGTGCACAGTAACATGGCTCTTATCAAGGTGTCCAAGTACTGTTTCACGCTTTCCTGCAACAGGATAAAGCCCCAGGTTACATGATTTATCAATCATTTCTTCTGGTAGTGCTTCTTCACTAATTAATAATGTAACGCTGGCTCCCTGTGGGTCATAATCCTGCTTTGAAATATTGAGGACATGAGCGCCTATGATATCAGTAACGCCGCACAGTATTTTTGTTAATCTTTCTGAATTATATTGCTCATCAATGTATGCAACATAATCCTTGCGTTCTCTCTCATCATTTGCATAACACACATCATAGATATTGAAACTAAGAGTTTTCGTGAGGTTGTTAAAGCCGTACAATTTCAGCTTATTCTGCAACCCTAACACCACTACCTTTCATGAAATAATCAAAAAAAGCATATGGCAAATATGTTGAATTGTCAAGTACTGTTTGAGATAAATTATCCAACACTACTTAAAAAAGCATGTATTTTCTGCAGTACTCATGTTGTTATAAATATACTTGGAAGGAATTATTGGAAGGAATTCTCTTTGACAGGAAGGAAAGGTTTTTAATTTAATATGAAGATTCACTTTCAAATGCTATCTTATCATAGTTAGACAGTAAACCAATAAATTTTGATACAATTATACTATCAAATTGGGGTCCTGATCCAGTTATTAACTGTTCTATTGCCTGATCAAGAGTTAATTTTTTCCGATAGTGCCTGTCTGACATCATGGCATCAAAAGCATCAGCTACAGAAAGTATCCGGGAATATAGCGGAATTTCCTCACCTTTTAGTCCAAAAGGATAACCTTTGCCGTCAATTCTTTCATGATGGTGTTTTATAATGGGAATAACCTCTTTAAAGGTTGATAGAGCTGAAAGTATCTGAGCCCCTTTAAGAGGATGCTTTTTAATTTCATCGTATTCTTCATCAGTTAACTTACCTGCCTTAAGTAAAATATCATCAGAGATACCTATTTTACCAACGTCATGAAATATCCCGCTGACTCTCAGCAGTTCAAGTTCAGCGTCAGAGAGATTTAAAATTTTTCCTATTTCTACTGCATAATATGATACTCTGTCAGAATGTCCCCTGGTATATATGTCTCTTGCATCTACAGCTTTTCTCAGCACTTCTATTGTATCTACATATCTTGTCCTGAGTTGTTCATATGCTATGTTTAGCTCTTCATTCTTCTTATTCACAACGCTATGCAGAAAGGAGTTATTAAGAGAAGCTGAAATCTGGTTGGTAAATATCTCCAGAAGTTTCAGAATCTCATCACTTCCCTCAATACTTGAATTTTCGATATATATTATGCCTAAAGATTCTTTATACTCAATAGATAGAGGAAGAATAATGGTGCCGTCTTTTTTATAAACCGGCTGCATTGTTGTTCTAACCTTGAATATATCCTCAATAATTGCAGGTTCCAATTTGTCAGGAAAAAAATTATTCTCTGAGCTGTATTTACCAATACCTACAAAAATACTTTCTTTTTCATCATCAAACAATTTCAGTGGATCATCAACCATTACAAAAATATCATTACTATTGGAAAAGGAAATAACTTGAGGCAGCGCCCTTCTGATAATTTCTTGAGGAGGCTGAAGCTGATATATTTCCGGCGCAGAAGAAACTATTCTGTCCAGTCCATTTCTGAAGGTTCTAATAGTTCTCTCATGGACTATTGATTTTATACCTGACTCCACCAAAAGCAGCAGTTGTTCAAATTTATCGCTTTTTTCACAATACCCTTGAATATCCAATTCTTTGATGGTTTCGAGCGGGGGAGCAAGATCCTTATGCCCGGTAAGCAACAGGATATATAGGTCACGATTGAATTCTCTTATCTTTTCAACAACCTTATCTCCATGAATTGGATTCATAAGGTAGTCCAAAATAAGAATATCGTAGTGTTCCTGTCGAATACTTTCGATAGCTTCTATAGGATCTGTAAAACCTGTAAAATCATAACCATTTTTTCTCAATACTACGGATAGAGAATCAATAATGCCTATTTCATCATCTATAGCCACTATTCTATATCCTGTTTGTGCTCTAATGATTCTTTTTCTCATCAATTACCCCCGTAAAGTTTGCAGACCTTTCATATGGAATGGATACATAAAAAGTCGTACCTTTCCCATTTTCTGATGTGAAGCTAATATTTCCACCAAAACGCCCTTTAATATTTATATATGACATGTACAGGCCTAACCCAGTACCTTCTTTTCCTTTTGTTGTAACCATTTCTTTGAAAAGCTTATTCCTTATATTTAAGGGTATACCCTGTCCATAATCTCTTATAGAGAATACAATTTCATTATCTACTAAATTAATGTTAAAGTCAATATCGCCACTACCTCCATTATAAGAATGTATGGCATTCATAATAATATTATCAAAAACTTGAACCAGACTGTTAATATCTCCTTGCAGCTGGGTATTCATATCAACCTGAAAGTTTATATTGAGGTTACAGTGATATCTTTTTAATTCATGTTTCATTAAGAGTTCTACTCTTTTAACTACTTCGTCCAAAGTAAAACTCTCCGGGAAATCCGATTCAATTTGCATAGCTTGCCCTTTAACCGTTGAAATAATATCGGACATGTATGAACAATGGGGTTTCATTTTTTCAAGCCACGACATCATCTCCTTCGCTATTTCACGGTGGTCTTCAAGAGTAACCTGCGGGTCCCCTATTGACAAGTCATACTCGCTAACAAGGTCTTTCAACGCTTCAATACCACCTGCAATTGACATAATAGGAGTTTTTAAATTATGGGCAATTCCTCCTATTAATTGTCCCAGTGAAGCCAATCTCTCTTTTTCCATCAGTATTGCTTGTTTCTCTTTTATTGTTTGTAAATCCTTTTTACTTTGAGTGATATCTTTAAAAAGTACTATTGTACCTACATGGTTGTCATTTGGAATTATAGGGGTAAATTCAATAGTAAAATACTTGTTGAAACTGCCATGTTTTATGTTAGCTTCAAAAGAAAAAGTCTTCCTTTCTTCTTTGGAAGCATTTAAATATCTTTCAAATTCTTTTAAATCAATACCTTCAAGATCATTAGACTCAATCATTTCAAAAAAGCTTTTTTTCCGGTTGATCTGAAAAATATCTTTAAATGTATCAGTAAAAGTTTTATTGTAATCAATTATGTCAAATTCTTCATTCAAAACAACAAAACTATCTGAAATAAGGTCTACAACCTTCTGAAGAGCGATAGGAGATATATTCAGAAAATTATATTTTTGTATTGCATAAATATAACATATAGCAGCAAAAGTGAAAGAAATTGGTGTTGCTGCCGCAGATAATTTTACAATTTTAAATGAATATAATATATTAACAACTAAAGGAAATGAAGTACCAAAAACAATTAAAACGGATTGTTTGGAAAAAAACCCTGAATTCTTAAAAGAAAAATAGAATAAATAACATAATCCTATTACCACATATGTATATAATATTAAACTATGAATTGGAAAATAACTGCCATAGACTATATCACCTTCATTAAAGGAATAATTCTTATAAAACAACTTGTGATAGTCATTTGTAAGCAATATTAAATAGGAGAATGTAGGAGGGATCAATAATAAATGATGTTTTGCAGATATTTTTACCTCAGTGCGGGCAAATATTATACCTGTGGCCATCAATGCAAGTGGTGAATAGCATACACCAAAATAACTGATCAACATAAGAATTTTCCCGTCACTGCCATAAAGATAATGAGCATAATCTCTAAGCAATACTGCAAAACACCAAATAAACATTAATATCATATTACTGAAGAATGCATAATGAATTTGTTTCTTTCTTTTAATCCTGATAATATAAAATAATATAAACAAGATAATAAGCACTGATAAATGCAATAAAACAAATACCAGGTCAATTTTTTTCATTTAATATTACATCTCTTTCTTTGACTAATTAAAATTATGCCTATATTCCCCTATTTCTAAATATTCCAGTTATGTTTGATGAATTTGGTAATTTTATTTAAATATAAGCCGTCAACAGGAGGCCATTGAAAACCTATCCTGGTTAAGTACTTTTGGGTAATGTCTGAATTTATTCTAATACTGGTTTTGCCTAAAGAACGGTTTTGAAAGTACATACCTGAAACAAGGCCAGTTAATGCACCTTGTTTTTCTTTATCTCTTGATATGGTTGATATATAATTATCAAAATCCTGTCTGCTTATCACTTCAATACATATACCATTATTCTTTAAAGACTCTACTATGTCCTTAAAAACAATTGTATTGTTATTGCAGAGATGAAATACTCTCCCACAAGGTTGTCCGGAGTCAATAAGTTTTATTATGGCACGGCTGCAATAATCTACAGGAGTAAGATCTACACTTTCCTGTAAAAGATCTTCTGAAATTCTTTTAATTTTAGCAATTGATGCTATCATGTTATAAAATGCATTTTCATACATATTTATTTGAAACCAACCATCTGAATACCTGCCTGTCAGATTTCCCAGTCTGAATATCGCAGCTTCAAGACCTTCCTTCATTGCCCTAAAAACAAGTCCCTCAGCTTCAAATTTACTTGTAATATATACATTATTATTGAAACTTTGACCAATATAAAAGTCTTTTTCAGTGAAGCTGATTTCTTTTCCTAAGTAGTTTTCAGTATGACTTCCCGCTACACTGCATGTTGAAACATGAGACATTGTCTTACCATATGTTGTGCAAAAATCAATAACTTTCTGGGTACCCTGGACATTAATTTCCTTAAAATCACTATAATTCCCATAATGTTTTACTATTGCTGCAGTATGAATTACATGGCTTACATCCTCTGATACAATTCTTAAATCATTATCGTTCATACCAAGATTATCCAGGGTTATATCTCCACTTATAACGTAAATCCTTGAATCGTTTATCTTTGGATACCTTCCAGGGAAATAATAGTTTAATAACTTCTTAAGTCTTTCCTTTCCTTCTTTCTTGCTCTCGCTCCGAACAAGGCAGTATACCCTGGCGTTAGTGCTCGAAACCAGTTCATTCAGTATATGTATCCCCAGAAAACCTGTTGCTCCTGTTAGTAATATCCCACTGTCATTAATATTTCTATTTTTTATCATTCTAACAGAACTATCCTTCTGGATACTTGAAATATTAATATCTGCCCCGATACTATGTTCATTCCAGCTATTATATTCAATATCATCAATACTCCAGGATCCTTTGATTCTCCCGGCAAGCTTGCTGATTGTCTGGTATTTGTAAAAATCATCAATAGTTAAACCCCAATTATAATGAAGAATTTTTGTCTGTACTTGGATTACTGCAAGAGAGTCTCCCCCAAGCTCAAAGAAATTATGGTTTACACTAAGTTTATCTTTCTCGATATTCAGAACTTCTGACCAGACATTTACCAGTATTTTTTCTATGTCGTCTTCTGCCGGCTTATACTCTTCTTCTGTATCAAAAAGGCGTTCAGGCTCCGGTAACTGATTTCTGTCTATCTTTCCATTTGAATTCAAAGGGAAAGCTTCAAGTATAACAAAATACGTAGGTATCATGTAATCGGGTAACTTTTTGGAAAGGAACAATTTTAAAGAGGCAATAGATATTTTTGTATTCTTTTTAGGAACAAGGTAGGCACACAGATACTTTCTTCCACCTTCTTCCTTATCTACAACCAGGGCCTCTTTTATTTGTTTATGAGTTAATAGCACATTGACTATTTCATCAATTTCAACTCTTATTCCCCTGATTTTAATTTGATGGTCCATTCTCCCGATATATTCAATCTCTCCATTTCCAAGCCATTTACCCAAGTCGCCCGTTCTATATATTCTTTCTCCCGCATCAAAAGGTGAGGGAATGAATTTGCTGCGAGTCAACCCAAAATCATTTAGATATCCTTCCGCAAGCCCATGACCTCCTATACAAATTTCTCCTACTACTCTCTCAGGCAATAACTTCAGGTCCTGGTCAAGAATAAAAATCTTTGTATTTCCAATGGGCTTGCCAATAGTAATGTTATCAGTATTGGTTAAGTCTTTTATAGTAGAATATATTGTTGTCTCTGTTGGTCCATAAGCATTATAAATTTTCGCAGATGTTAATTCTTTAAGCCTGGCAAGAAATTTTACGTCTAAAACTTCTCCGCCAATAATTATATCGGTTAATTTCATAAAGGATATTGAACTCAACTGGTCGTCTGCCATAAGTTTTAAAGTTGAGGGTGTTGTGATAGTAATATTGGCATTATGCTTTATTATAAGTTCATTTAATAGTCTTGGATTATTATATTGAGTATCATTGGCTAAAACAATTTTCATACCCTTTGAAAGAGGAAGCAATGTTTCAAAAGCAAAAATATCAAAACACATGGTTGTTTTACACAGCATGGTTTTATTAGATAAACTAATATCCGCTGAGGCAACATGTATAAAGTTATTTAAAGGTTTATGGGAAAGTATAACCCCTTTTGGATTGCCTGTTGAGCCCGATGTGTAAATAACGTATAGCGGGTGGTGGCTTTGGCTGACTTTTGGTGGATTCTCTTCACTGCATTTATTAATATCTTCACTATCAACCAGTACAATATCACATCCGGTTACCGGTACATCTTTTAATCTCTCACTCTGTGTCAAGATAATGACTGCCTTGCTGTTTTCAATCATATATTTTATTCTTTCATAAGGATACCTGTAATCTATGGGCATGTATGCCCCGCCTGCTTTTATGACACCCAATATTCCGGCAATCAACTCAACAGACCTGTTTAGCATTATTCCTACAATACTACCGGGGGCAATACCTTTTTTCCTTAAATACCAGGCAATCTGATTTGCTTTTTTATTCAAATCCGAGTAAGAAACCTGTAAATTTTCGAATAATAATGCAGTATTGTCAGGAGCTTTTTCTACTTGTTCTTCAAATAATTCATCTATAGTTTTATCTAAGGGATATTCCACTGCAGTCATATTATAGCTTTGTATTATTCTTTTTTTATCTTCTTCTGAAAGTAGTTCAATGTCTTTTATTACTTTTTCAGGATCTTCCAGTACATCTTCCAAAATGCTGATATAATGTTCTCCCATTAGCCTAATTGTATTTGAGGTGTAGGTTCCTGCACAATAGTCAAATAAGAAAGCTATGCCTTCATCAGTTTCCCAAGCCTCCAGTACCAGGGGAAATCTTGCAGTTTTATAACCAAGTTCGAAAGTAGTTATATTAAGATCATCCATTTTTATATTAGGAGAATCCTTTGCGCGTAAAGAAAACATGGTATTAAATATTGGATTCCTCTCTACGTCCCTTTTCAGTTTCAGGCTGTTTACCAGGTCATCAAACTGATAATCCTGGTTCTCAAGTGCTTTTAATGTGCAGTCCTTTACTTTAGATAAAAACTCTTTATATGTCAGATCTTTGCGGGGGAAATTTCTTAAAGCAAGTGTATTTACAAATGTGCCTATGATATTTTGAAATTCAATTTTTTTCCTTCCTGCTACCGGAGTACCAACAATTATGTCTTCCTGGCCGGAATATTTTGATAAAAGAATATTATATACACTTAGCAGGATCATAAAAAGTGTTGTCCCTGTTCCCGAAGCAAGTTTCTTTATCTTTTCTGCAACTGATTTCCCTACAGTAAACCTCCATGAACCGACACCATTTGTTTTTGACAAATGCGGTGAAAAGTCAGTTGGCAGATTTAATACCGGAAGTTCTCCCGAAAGCTGTTCTAACCAGTATTTTTCCTGCTTTTTCAGAGTTTCTGAATTAACCAGTTCATTTTGCCATACAGCATAGTCTTTATAATGTACCTTTAACTCTGATAAACTTTTACCGCTGTACAAATCACCTAATTCTTTCATTAAAATATTAATAGACAAACCATCTGAAATTATATGATGGATATCAAAAAGAAGTACATGCCTGTCCTTACCTATCTTTACAAGACTTGCTCTCATAATCGGTGCCTTGGTAAGATCGAAAGGCTGGACAAAATTGTTAATTATATCTTTGATATCATTTGTTTCTCCATCAATATACTCAATGGAAAAGTCCACTCTTTCCAAAATCTTTTGAACAGGTACTCCGTCAACCAATTTAAAACAAGTTCTTAATGCTTCATGCCTGTTAATCAGATGCTTAAAACAGTTTTCTAATAGAGTTACATCAAGTTTACCCTCAATATTTAATGCTCCGGGCATATTATATGAAGTTCCGTCCTCATCAAGCTGAGTCAAAATATACATTCTCTTTTGAGCAGAAGAAAGCGGATAATATTCCCGAATTCCAGCATGAGGCACTTCCGCTATCTCTTTTTTCCCCAGATTTCTTATGTGCCCAGCCTGTTCCTTTATAGTCTCCAGCTTATAAATGTCTTCTATAGAAATATTTACATTAAATTCTTTGGAAATAGCAGATACAACATAAATAATACTGAGTGAATCTCCACCAAGTTCAAAAAAGCTGTCATTTACGCTTATCTTATCAATGTTTAACGCTCTGCACCATATTTCTGACAACTTTATTTCAATTTCATCTGCAGGCAGTTCAAATCCGCTCACTTTATTTTCACTTAAGACGGGGGTGGGGAGCTTTTCCCTGTCAATCTTACCATTTGGAGTCAATGGTATCTCATTAATATACATGAAATATGATGGAATCATATATACAGGCAGCTGTTGTGACAGAAAATTCCTGATATTACGGATTTCCTTTCCATCCTTGGGCACTATATATGCGCATAAATACTTCCTGAAATATTGATCTTCCCTGTCGATAACAACTGCCTTTTCCACCTGCTCATGCTGAAGCAGCAGGTTTTCTATTTCACCTAGTTCTATTCTTAGACCTCTTATCTTTACCTGATTGTCCGCTCTTCCAACAAACTCTATTTCCCCGTTGGTAAGCCATCTTCCAAGATCTCCTGTTTTATAAATATATTCTCCTTTAACAAAAGGGCTTGGAATAAATTTTTCACCTGTCATCTGTTCTCGATTTATATACCCTCTTCCAACTCCTGCTCCTCCAATATAAATTTCTCCTGTTCTATTTAACGGAAGAGGATTTAAATATTCATCCAGTATATATATTTTTGTATTTGAAACAGGTGCTCCAATGCTTATGTAACCTGCATCCGTAAGATCCTTAATGGTGGAATATATGGTTGTTTCTGTAGGTCCGTATCCGTTAAAAATTCTGGCTTTTGTTATACTCCTTAGCTTTTCAAGTAAAGCTATAGGAAAAGCCTCTCCTCCAAGAATAATTGTCTTTAGCCGCCTTAATCCATCTGTTATATCTCCGGTACTTAGGAACATATTCATTATTGAAGGAGTGGTCTGTAAAACATCAGCCTCGTTTTCTATAATTGCTTTATTAAGTTTCTCTGGAATTCTTTGTTGTTCTCTGTTCGCAATTATAACCTTGCAACCTTTAAGAAGAGGAATAATAGCTTCAAATATGAATATATCAAAAGAAACTGTGGTTATGGATATTACACTGGTTCTATGAGAAAATCCCACAATATCTGATGTTCCGGCCATTAAGCTGACAATTCCCCTATTGTTTAACATAACACCTTTCGGCTGCCCTGTAGAACCAGATGTATATATCACATATGCCAAACTGTCTAAAGAGCTAATACTCTCAAGGTTGCTTCCAGGTTTGTCAGCAATGTCATCATCCTGGAATGTTACTATTTCACCTCTGAAATTATACTTTCTGACTAAATCCTTCTGTGTAAGCAAAATCTTGCTCCCACTGTCTTCGATAATAAATTTAATTCTTTCGTCAGGGTAATCAGGATCTATTGGCAAATAAGCCGCTCCCGCCTTTAGAATTCCAATAATACCCACTATCATATCAAGAGAACGATTTGCTATTAAAGATACTATACTGTCTCTGGTTGCTCCTTTAGCTCTGAGTACTCTTGCCAGTCTGTTAGCTCTTTCATTGAGTTCCCTGTAGGTTAAACTTTTATCTTCAAATACAAGCGCAATATTGTCCGGAGTCCTTGATACTTGTTCTTCAAACAGTTGATGTACAGTTCTGTCTTCTGAATAATGGAAAGTTGTATCATTAAAATCATTTAGTATTTTTTTCTTTTCATTTTCCTCCATAATCTCCAGCTGGTAAAGCTTTTTTGAAGGATCAGAAATAATGTCATTTATAAGAACCATAAGGCCATTATGGATTTGATGAATATCCTTTTCAGTAAAAAGATTTTCCAGGTAATCATAATCCAATATCATGCTTCCGGAACTTTCCCTGTCACTTATATGTATATATAACGGATCTGTCTGATTGCCATTAAAATTCCAATGCGTTACATAATCAGTTATATAAGTGGATTTATTAAATTTTGCATTTTGATAGGATATCACTATATCATATAGGTTATCAACAAACTTGTATTTTTCTCTTAGACTTTTTAATAATAAATCATATGGATAATTACTGTGTCTTAATATAGATCTCCATTCTCTTGATACTTGTTGTACAAAGTTTACAAAATCCAGATTTTTATCAATTTTAAGACGGAAAGGAACCGTGTTGACAAATATACCCAAAGTATCTTTTTCTCTGCTATTGGATCTATTTAAAACCGGTGTACCAATTATAATATCATTTTTTGATGTAACCCTTGCTATATAGCAAAATAAAGTTGATAAAAAAAAGATAAAAGGTGATATTTTATATTCATCACAAAAAGCATTTATCTTAAGTAATTGTTCAGGAGAAATAATGTTAGTTTTACGTATTGAACCTGTACACCTGTTATTTCTTGTGGAATATGTTAAACTGGCTTTCTCTTCCGGTATACCATTAAATATGGAATTCCAGAATTCTTCATCCTTTTGGAATTTATTAGAGTTCTTGTACTCAACCTCTTTTTGTATATAATCCACATAAGAAGGCTTAACATCCTCCGGAATCGGTGTATTGTTCACCAGCCTCCAGTAATATTCCAGAATCTGATTTATAACCGAGGTCATAGTCCAGGCATCGGATACTAAATGATGAGCTTTTATGTAGAAGCCGCCTTCCTGCTGGCTTAGCTTAACCAAAGCAAAATAGTATAAACTTGAATCTAAAAGTTGGAAGTTTTCCCGGGTTTTATCATCACTCCACTTTTCCAGTGCTGATGCTTCCTCTCGGGAAAAATCCACATAGTCCAGCTTGATATATTTGTATTCAGAGATATATTGGAAAGGAGTTACGTCTTTTTCCACTATCCTGAACCTCATGGAATCATTTTTTTCAAAGGCTATATTAATAGCCCTCTCAAGAGAACAATAGTCAATTTCTCCTTTAAGAATTACTGTACCTGCAATATTTCCGATACTTGTCCCAGGGTAATATTTTTCTATATACCATATGCCCATCTGAGGATGTGAAAGAGGATAGAACTCTAATGTATTATACATAATGACCTCCCATTTGACTATTTAATCTCTGCTATAGTAACACCCATTTCTCCTTCTCCATAACTTCCGAGTCTAAAAGATTTAACATGGGGATGTCCTTTCAGAAACTGGTGTATTCCCTTTCTTAACGCACCAGTTCCTTTTCCGTGTATAATTGTTATTTCCTTCAATCCTGCAATACTTGCATCATCAAGAAACTTATCTATTAGCTCGCATGCTTCATCCACTGTGGTCCCTCTCAGGTCTATCTCGGTAACAGCAGCCATGGCTTTTGACATAGAAATCTTTCCCGAACCTACTTTATGAACCTGGCTCTTTTGTTCATCTATAAGTTTAAGTGTACTAATATGGACATTGATTTTCATTATACCTGCCTGTACAATTACCTCACCATCTTTATCAGGAGGACTTATTACGATCCCTTTCTGATTCAGATGAAGAATTAGTACACTATCTCCCGGTTTCAAATTTTCAGGAGCTTTGGCGTTTTCTTCTATGGGTATTAATGGAACTGCCAAGGCCTGGTCCAATTTGTCAAGTTCATTTTTTAGCTTAAGTCTCAGTTCTTCAGCTTCTTTGTTCTTTTTGGCAATCTCGGTCTCTCTTTCCAGATTTCTTAATCTCTCAAGAATTTCCTGAGATTGCTCTTTAGCAGAAATTAAAATCTTTTTGGCTTCTTCCCTGGCTTCTCTCAACAGTTTTTCCTTTTCAGCCTCAAATTTCTTCTTTTGCCTTTCCATTTCATCCTTCAATTTTTCTATTTCGATCCTGTAACTCTCGGTTTTCATTCTCTCAGCAAGGGTTTTCTGCCTATCCTCTTCCATAGACATAAGTATATCTTCAAACTGAATATTTTCACTGCTTAAAAATTCTTTGGCCTTTTTGAGTATTTCCTCCGAAAGTCCCAGCCTTCTGGAAATGGCAAAGGCATTACTTTTTCCGGGTACTCCTATCAGGAGATTGTAAGTCGGCCTTAAAGTCTGAACATCAAACTCACAGGAAGCATTCTCAACTCCCGGTGTTGATATAGCATATAATTTCAGCTCACTATAATGTGTAGTTGCGACTACAGTAGCCCTGATCTGCCTAAGATGCTCTAATATTGCCATAGCAAGGGCTGCTCCTTCGGAAGGATCTGTCCCTGCTCCAAGTTCATCAAAAAGCACAAGAGATTTTTCATCCGCCTCATCAAGTATCTGTACAATATTAGTCATGTGGGATGAAAAAGTACTAAGACTTTGTTCTATACTTTGCTCATCTCCAATGTCTGCAAAAACATGCCCGAAAATTCCCATGACTGTGCCATCATTTGCAGGGACATGAAGTCCTGCTTGAGTCATTAACACAAATAGGCCCACTGTCTTTAATGTAACTGTTTTACCACCGGTATTAGGACCTGTTATAACAATAGTACTTATAGAATCTCCTACCCAGAAATTTATAGGTACTACTGTTTTTTTATCCAGCAACGGGTGTCTTCCTTTTTTAATAATAATACGTCCTTCAGTATTTAGCCTGGGACAAACGCAATTATATTCAAGGCTCATCCTTCCCTTGGCAAATATAAAATCCAGTCTTGCCAGCAGATGAACACTGGATAAAAGCAAATCTGTAATATTTCTTACATCATCGGTCAATTCCCTGAGTATTCTTTCTATTTCTGCCTGTTCTTTAATCCTGAGCTGTCTGATATCATTATTTGCATTTACAACAGACATTGGCTCAATAAAAATTGTAGCTCCGCTGGAGGACATATCATGAACTATTCCGGGAACTTCATTCCTGAATTCCTGCTTTACCGGAATAACATAACGGTCTCCTCTAACTGTGACAATAGCATCCTGCAAATATTTCTGATATGATGAAGATTTTATTAATTCATTTAACCTGTCCTTTATAGAATTCTGCTTGTCCCTTATCTGTCTTCTTATATTACCTAAAAGAGGGCTGGCCTCATCGGATAATTCTTCATCATTTATAATCGACATCTCAATTCTGTCTTCTAAACGCTTATTAGTAACCAAACCGCTTATCAGTTTATTTATTATGCTGTCGGGATTAAAGTCCTTATCCCGTTCACCAGTACCGTTATAAGCTTTTAAATTTCTGCAGGCCCTTAAAGTATCACCAATTCCAAGTAATTCTCCTGGATTTAGCACTCCGCCTAATTCAAGCCTTTTAAGGCTGCTCCTGATATCATGGATGCCTCCTAATGGAGGATTACCTTTTCGCAGAATATAGCTTACTGCATCATCTGTTTCATCCAGCATTTCCTTTATACGGTGCTGGTCAGTTTCTGGTAAAAGCTGTTCGGCTATCTCCCTTCCCAATACAGAAGTTGTCATATTAGCCAATATTCTGATTATCTTGTCAAATTCCAACACCTTTAAGGTTCTTTCATGCATACATATAATTACTCCAAACCTACATATTTTTACTAAATTATTTATAAAGTTCAATTTTTATTGATTTATAATTATAGCATGTATTAAAAAAAGGAGCAACGATAGGCAATAATCTGTAATATTACCCGAATTTTCTGAATATATTATCCTTATATTTACCTTACTTTTTTTAATTTTTCAACATAATACTGTATAAAGAGGGTATAAACATAATCATAAATTATGAAAACCACCTCCATAACTATGATTATGAACCATAAAGATATTGAATCATTTAGTTGGGCAATAAAGAAAATTCTTATAATTATAAATGCCAGTGCCAGGCATATATTGAAGAAAAGAACTTTCAAAACGTACTCACTAACTATTTTCCCAATTCTCTCTATATAGGATTTTAGAATTCCATATGTTCCGAAAAAAAGGAAATATGGAATAAGACCTATTTTATCCGGTACAATAATAAAGGCCAGAATGGATGTTACCAGGTAGAAAATCCACCCACTTCTTAAGCCTCCCTCAATAATCATAACTGCAGAAAAAAATGAACTTAAAACATATAACGACAATTTTACAGTAGGAGTAATAGATTCAACATATAATAATATGACTGTAATGGCAGCCAATATTCCGCCTAATGTAATGGCCTTTCTGTTAACAGCAACCAATCAGATCTCCTCCCATACATTCGCAGCAACAGTCGGAACAAATTAAACACTGACACATCGTGCAAAAATCAGGTCCCTGTGAATAACCTTTTCTATAGGCAGTATCCCAATACTGACCTCCTGCCATATTAAATCGGCTCAGGGCAGCTCTGTATTCATAGTTAGAAGGATCCATATTTACTGCAGTCTGAATATGGGAATAAGCTTCATCATACCAACCTCTACGTAAAAAAACCAGGCCTTTTAAATAATACCACTCTGCATTTCGGATGGATGATCTGCTTAGCAACTCTTCTGCAGCACCAATATTTCCGTTATTTATATTCATTCTAATCCTCTGAAATAACCCGCTGTCATTACCTGCTCCACCATACTGGCTTCCATTTTTTCTTGTATCACTGCTATTGCCTGTGTATCTTCCAGCTCTTGAAAATCCGTTTTTAGCCAGGTAATCATAAGCTTCATTTATTTCGCGAAGTTTTTCTTCTGCAAGTTTCTCCAACGGGTTACCTCTATACTGATCAGGATGATATTTTTTTACCAATTCTCTGTATGCTTTTTTTATTTCTTCCTCGCTGGCTCCCTCTCTTACTCCCAGTACTTCATACGGATTTTTCAAATTCTCTACAACTCCCTTTTTCCAATATCTTTTCTGTCTTTCTCAACATACCCAAATAAATAATATTCTCTAAAATACCGGCATTATTACCTTTTTCCAGCAGCTCAAAAGCCTTTGATATTTCTGAAAGGCAATACATGAGATTCATTTTTATACGCTCTTTAATTTGCTCTTTAAATTCTTCAGTATTCTGCCCCTTATAGTTAAACTGGTAAATTAATGGATTATATTTTTTCTTCTTATAATCTATGTCAATATCATGGTAAGCATCAAGAATATATATCCATTTTCCCAGATTATAACCTAGCCATCTTAATATTTTATCAAGCTTTTCATCCTGACAAAAAGGCTCATAAGCTGTCACTTCCTCCATTAATTTTGCAAAAGGTTCTGCAACCTCATCAATTGACGGACACTTTACTTTTTCCAGATTGTGAAGAAGGTTTAGTTTTTTCTCAATTATATCACACTTTTTTGGATATTTTTTATACAATTTACAATAGGCTCTTTTGAGGTAAAGCACTCCCATGCCTGCCAAAACAGATTTGTCGTCTGCCCAGTTATCTTTCAGGTTATGGTATGCAAGAATTATATTAATATCAGAAGCATAATCAATAACCTCCGAGTCTCTTGCAACAAAAAGTTTTTTCAGAGGATGAATAAAACATTTTTCCTTCCTGATTTTTACGTTTTCCCTGCTGATAGAATCTAAAAGAAGAGCAAGGAAAGCTGAATCATAATTAAGTGAGATACGGGTAATTTGCCCAAACCTGTCTCCGATAGATTTGCAAACACCACAGTAGTAGGCTCTGAATATCTCATACTCTTTAATTTTCAGCTCCGGTTTTTCCGGTAGAATATATCCGAACATCTTCCCTTTAAAGTTTCCCTTTCAAGAATAGCTAAGCAAAATAATATATCTTTTTAGCAAAACTATTATATCAGTTTTCACAGGCAAAATTAATATACTGCTTTAACAATAAGTTGCTAGATTAATATTTACATTTTTATTGTCATTGCTATATTATATTGATAATTGAAATCATTTTGCCAGTTTTTATATGGCATATGCGTTATTAAAGAAAACAACATATGAACAATTTTTTACCTAAACTAGCATAAAAAATTTAGAAAACATAAGCGAGGTAGTTTATGAATTCACTAGACATAATAAAAGAAGCCAGGTTTGCACTAAAATCTCTCACAGTATACAGAAATCTTCTTCAGGATAAGGTTTTCGAGAGCCTCTCTTGTTTGCTGGAATGTTTCTTTACTGGTTCAGAGGCTTTAGATCCTGAAAAAACATTGCATTATTACTGCCAGTTGTTTAACTATCTTAGTACATCAGACAGATTTATTTCTCTAAAAAACTATATAATTGAAAGTATTATTTTAAATGAAAATCCTTTTTCCCTTCAGGCAGAAAAAAGAGAGTTTTCAATGATAGATAGCGCCCTTAAAGAAGCTGCTAAAAGTGATTTGCATTGTCTGGAGGCTATTTCCAGGTTGTCATCAGAGCATATCAAGGATTATCTGCTTAACTGCCCTACCTTAAATATATTTAAAAATATTATTAATAATCTTCCTTCTTGGAATATGTCCTTTGAAAGTATAAAAAATGCACCAGCGTCATATATTTCTGAAGAAGATCTCTATAGCCTGAAAGAAAAGCTGTGGAATCATGATAATTGGAATCTTTACCTGGAGCAACTATGTAATTTTTATAATAAATGGGGTTGCGGTATTTTTAGCAGATATAAAGCTTTTATATGGGAACATTCAGGAACATGTGGATTTTTAAAAGGTGTTGAATCCCCCGATCCGATTACTTTATCTGACTTGATAGGCTATGAAGAAGAAAGACAAATAGTAATAGAAAACACTCTTCATTTTCTAAGAAATTATCCGGCAAATAACATTCTTCTTTACGGTGACAGAGGAACAGGAAAATCATCTACTGTAAAAGCAATACTGAATGAATTCTTTAAAATGGGTCTCAGGGTTATTGAAGTTCCAAAAAAAGATCTAATAGATTTTCCAAAAATAATTGATTTAGTAGAAAAAAGGAAACATAAATTTATATTTTTTGTTGATGACCTGGCCTTTGAAGATAATGAAGAAAACTATACTGCTCTTAAAGCTGTTCTGGAAGGTAGTCTCGAGATTAAACCTGCCAATGTTTTAATATATG
Source organism: Clostridiaceae bacterium (assembly GCA_012840395.1). Classification (NCBI taxonomy): domain Bacteria; kingdom Bacillati; phylum Bacillota; class Clostridia; order Eubacteriales; family Clostridiaceae; species Clostridiaceae bacterium. The sequence goes on from DULL01000002.1 coordinate 30,764, forward strand.
CCACTTCAAACCGGCGCCATTTAATTAAGGAGAAGTTCAGCGACAGAGCGGGATTACACTCAGGAATAAAGGAAGACGAAATCAGAGCTGGTGATACTATTCAAGAAAAATTGTCGCTTTCTGACCGTTTTGGCATAACAGTATCATTTATCTCTCCAGATAAAAAGAAATATCTCAAAATAGTGGAGGGTATTGCAGTTAAGAGAGGCTTGAATGTAGACACCGAATATCTTCATACAGAAGCTTTAAAGTGGGAATTATGGTATAATGGAAGATCTCCAAGAACAGCCCGTCAGTTCATTGACTGGTTGGAAAGCAAATTATCCGAAAAGTAAGGTAATAATTTGAATAGTAAGGCAGTAATTTGACAACTAAATATCAAGGACTTAGAATAATAGTATAACAAAAGTTATTAAAGAGAAAAAGCAATAATAATTGTCAATCGAAGGGAGTTTTTTTTATGTTATTGATGTGGAAAGAAATAATGGAGCAGCCTTCGGCAATTGAAAGAAATTTTGCTTCTAATTCTCCAAAGATCGATCAAATTCTGGAAGAAATAAGTAATAGGAATATTCATTGCGTTTATACTGCAGCAAGAGGAACCTCAAATCATGCTGCTTTCTACGGCAAATATGCATTGGAAATGACAGTTGGAATACCGGTTTCTTTAGGTGCTCCTTCAATTACAACAATTTATGGCAAGAAAGTGAATTTTGAAAATTGTTTGGTTATAGCAATCTCCCAGTCAGGAAAAGCAGCAGATGCTTTAGAAGTCATTAAAGAAGCCAACCGCCAGGGAGCTTTAACAATTAGCATAACGAATTATCCAGATTCTCCCTTGGCTCTGGAAGCTAAATATCATCTCTGTTGTGAAGCAGAACCCGAATTAAGTGTAGCTGCTACAAAAACTTTTACATCACAGATGTTTCCTTTTGCATTACTGGCTGCAAAATGGGCTAAGGATAATGAATTAATTCAAGAGCTTAAGAAAATACCTGAAAAACTAACTGAGACTTTTAAATTAGCTGATATTATTGAAAATAGGGTTGAGAGATACCGCTTTATGAATGAGTGCTTTGTACTTTCAAGAGGTGCCAACTATCCCATAGCCCTTGAATCAGCTCTTAAAATCCAGGAGACTACATATGTAAGAGCAAAAGCATTCCCTACTTCCGAATTCTATCATGGACCCATAGCAATGCTTGATAGGGAAATCCCTGCCATACTCTATGCTCCTGAAGGTCCTTCCTTTAAGAATTTGCAGGAAATGGCCCTCAAGCTGAAAGATAAAGAAGTTGAAACTGTTGTTGTGTCAAATAACGCCGAAATGCTTTCTATGGGAACAACTGCATTCAGAATACCTGAGACCAGCAATGACCTAATTTCGCCATTCCTTTGTGCTGCTGTTGCCCAGATGTTTGCATGTAAACTATCCCTGGCAAAAGGATTAAACCCAGATAGTCCAAGAAGCTTGAGCAAGGTAACCATAACTTTATAATCAGGAGCAAGGGGACCAGGAGCAAGGGGACCAGGAGCAAGGGGACCAGGAGCAAGGGGACCAGGAGCAAGGGGACGGTTCTTCTGCTTCCGTCAAAACGGAAGCAGAAGAACCGTCCCCTTGCTTCCTGGAGGTTTATATTTTGCAGCATTCCTTTAATACTTCAACTGCATAGTCTATATCATCATAGCTCAACACATCTGACACCTGAATACGAATTCTTGCCTTCCCTTCTGGAACAACCGGATAACCAAATCCAATAGCATATACACCTTTTTTCAACATAGCATCTGCTATCCTTATAGCCTCAGCAGTATCACCTATCATAATAGGTATAATAGCACTGTCTCCTTCCAGAGGTGACAAACCAGCATTACGAAGTGCCTTTCTCATATATTCGGTCTTTTTCTTTAATGAACCAACTATTTCAGGATTTACCTTCAAATAATTTACAGCAGCAAGAGAAATTCCTGCTATTACTGGCGGAAGTGAATTGGAGAATAAGTGAGGTCTTGATTTCTGAACAAGCATGTCAATAACAGATTTTTTAGCAGCTATAAATCCTCCTCCTGCACCTCCCAAAGCTTTACCGAAAGTTCCCGATATTATGTCAACTTTACCAATCATGCCATAGTATTCTTCTGTTCCTCTTCCTGTCTTTCCTATTACACCTGTAGCATGGGAATCATCCACCATAACAAGAGCACCATATTTCTCCGCAAGATCTACTATTCCTGGCAAAGGTGCGATATCTCCCTCCATGGAAAATACCCCATCTGTAACTATCAATGCAGTACCTTTGTCTCCGGCTTCCTTCAATCTTTCCTCCAGTGAATCAAGGTCAGCATGTTTATAGGTACACCTGTTAACTCCCTTCCCCACCAACCTGCAACCATCAATAATGCTTGCATGATTTAGTTCATCAGATATCACCGTATCCCCGGGACCTAATAATGCTGGTATAACTGCAGTATTTGCATTCCAGCAGGAAGTATATGTAAGTGCGGCTTCTCTGCACAGAAACTCTGCCACAGTTTCTTCGAGTTTCCTATGTATATCAAAAGTACCACATATAAACCGTACACTTGCGGCACCTGCACCGTATTTTTCTAAAGCCTCAATTCCTCCTCTGATGATTTCAGGTTTATCAGTCAGACCAAGATAATTGTTTGAGCAAAGAATTATAACCCTGCCATATCCTTCTATTGCAGTTTTATTAGACAGTTTCTCAGTAAGATACTGAAGTTTCTTATATGTTCCTGTTTTTTTAAGCTCTGTTAATGTAGAATCAAGATTTTCATAAAAAAGTTTTTTCAATGATTCCTCCCTCCTCACATTAAATAACTTCTATCATCAAGTTCAGATACCTGAGCAAATACATACATATGATTAACTTAAGATATACGATTAACTCATTATATATGATGAATCATCCTATCCTGAGCAATACTTTCACCGCTTCCTGCTTTTCCATCATAATAAATCCCTTTTCAACCTCATCCATGTCAAGAACGTGTGTAATTACCGGGTCAATGTCACTTCCGTGCTTCTGAAGGAACTGGTCGCATTGATACCAAGTTTCAAATATTCTTCTTCCGGTTATTCCGTGAATTGTAATACCTTTAAAAATAATACTGTCTGCAAAATTAACTAATATATCTCCTGCAGGTATCCCCAGAAAGCTTGCATTTCCTCCATTTGACAAAACCTCAAGGCCAAGATTAATTGCACTTTTATTTCCGCTCATTTCAAGAAGCACATCTGGTCCTAATCCATCTGTTAAGTCAATAATCTTTTCTTTCAGATCACCTTCCCATGGATCAAATACCGCATCAGCCCCCAGTTTCAGAGCTATATCCTTTTTATACTGTGAAGGTTCAATTACAATAACTTTTGAAGCACCGTTAATTAATGCTATTGGTATCGCAAATAAACCTATGGAACCTGCTCCAGTTATCAAAACGGTTTTAGAAGAAACATCCTGAGCCATTACAGTGTGCATGGCATTTCCCAGTGGATCAAATAAAGCTGCATACTCGTCAGGTATTGAATCATGTACAGGCCACACATTATCTGCAGGAACTGTAATGTATTCTGCAAAACAACCATTTCTGTCAACTCCAATTATTTCAACATCCTTGCAAACATGACCAAAACCTGTTTTGCAATATTTGCATCTCCCACAGGTAATATGCCCTTCTGCAGACACTCGTTGTCCCACTGTCAAACCTTTACAATTTTTCCCTACCTGGCATATTTCTCCAACAAATTCATGTCCTATGATTAAAGGAGTCTTAATTCTTTTCTGAGACCATTCATCCCATTCATAGATATGCAAATCAGTTCCACAGATTCCTGCAATTTTCACCTTAATCAGAACTTCATCCTGAGAGGGTTCCGGAATTTCTGAAGTAATAAGGCTTATTCCTCTGTCTTCTTTTTCTTTAACTATAGACCTCATCAAAATCACAACCTTCTTATTTGCAGAACACAATTTCCTATGCTATACTAAATAAGCAGTAGCGAAATTATGTTGTTTAATATATTGTATCTATTGTTCATTATATTACCACTAGTAATATATGTCAATACCTTTATTTGTATTGGGAGATGGTTTTGTGGTTTCCGGCCAACCGCCAAAAGTAGGAAAAAATATTATGAATCAAAGAAAAGCAAAGGGTATGTCTCTTGATGAACTGGCAAAACGTTCAGGAGTATCAAAGTCTATGTTGTCCCAGATAGAACAGGAAAGGACAAATCCTACCGTTATTACTGTATGGAAAATCGCCCGTTCGCTGAATCTATCAGTGCAAGAGCTCATGGAAGCAGGTTCTGATTCAAACATAGATGTAATAAGATATGATGACTCACCTGTTATTTATTCCGAAGATAAATTATGTACTATAAGAATTAATTCTCCTATTTACATGGCTGATAATCTGGAATTATATTATTTTACATTTAAGCCCGGAGGGGTGAACCGTTCTCTTCCTCATTACCCGAATGCAGTGGAGTTTTTAACTGTAATTACAGGACAGTTAAAAGTTACTTCAGGTGAACATTCAACTATATTGAACAAGGGTGACACTGCCCGTTACAGAGGCGACAGAGAACATTCCATTGAGAACATTTCAAACAATGTTTCGGAAGCCTATCTCGTTGTATGGTTTCCCAAATGAAAATTTAAAATAATAGCAGTTCTGATACATTTCTTTTCATTGTTTTCCTCAGTTCAATAAATTTCACTTCAATAATTAAGCTCTCTTGCTTTAGCTACAACCTGAACTTGCCTGTTTACTCCCAATTTATCATAAATATTCTTAATATAGCTCTTTACAATATTTAAATACTCCGGTAATATAATTGTTTTCAAAATACAGTACTCCTAAAGGGATTCCTTGAATGCGTTTTGTTTAGATCATTATCTCTTAAGGCACCTATAAAGAGCAAGGAGTGAATGATACATAGGGTTCTTCCCATTTCGTATCTTCAAAAGTATGAGGATATGAGTTTTCAAGAGCTTGCTGTTCTTTTCCCAACAACCGGATGATCATCACTAGAATCTCCGACCGTGTCGGCACCCCATGGAGCTCGAAACCATTTCCTGTTCCCCGCACAATACCCAAAACATTTAAACCTTCTGCATAAGGCGAAATATCAAGCCCGGTTGCAAAGGCTGGTATCATCATACATAAGCAGGTTACACATAGCTAATAAATTAATAAATTCTTTAAATTCTCTGCAAATTTCATCCTTTTCTCCTTAAAACTCTATAGCAGAAAATTTTTCTATTATCTACAAAAATTCCTCTATTTTCTATTGTAGAAAAAATCATTTTTATAATCAAATAAATATTTAACATTGTAATAATAAACAAAGGAAGGATAGCACTAAGGTTAATAAAGCAATAACAATTAATAAATGAATATTTTATATATATATATGCTAAAGCTAATAAAAATAAAGAATTCACAAAGGAGTTGGTAAATATGTTTAAACATGATAAGAACCTTCTGCATGAAGTTAGAGTAGATGCACCAAACGCAAATTATGCAGCTATGATGCAAGAACAACTTGGTGGGCCTCAGGGAGAATTAAAAGCAGCACTTCAATACCTTTCTCAGAGTTTTCGTATAAAAGACCCCGAAATTAAGGATTTATTTCTTGACATTGCTTCTGAGGAATTAAGCCATATGGAAATGGTTGCTACTACCATAAATTTACTGAACGGTCATGTACCTGATGCAAAGAATGCAACAATTGGTAATGTAGAAGCACATGTATTAACAGGACTTACCCCTTTTTTAAGCAATGCATCAGGCTATTTATGGACTGCTGCCTATATAAATGAGACTGGTGACCTTGCGGCCGACATATTGTCCAATATCGCAGCAGAGCAGAGAGCAAAAGTTGTTTACGAATATCTCTATAGGCAAATCAACGATAAAGGCGTAAGGGATACAATCGACTTTTTACTAAACCGTGAAGAAGCCC
>DULL01000003.1 GCA_012840395.1 Clostridiaceae bacterium
AAGTGTTTTCTCAATGACAGTATACCTTTTAAGCTGCTCTTGTGACATTAGATAATACACCTTGCCCTTCATAGTGACATTTTATCAAAATAATTAACAAGGTGACATTATCATAAAATAAACACAAAAAAGTAATACATTCACTTGTTTTTTCAAAACTCTCGTGATAAAATATCTCAGTATAAAGACATTTGTGTTTGGTACGCGGACATTTATATGTCCGCTAAACACATTCAGAATTATAAATTTTTAATTATATAATATATTCTATACAAACATAATTTGATGAGCGTATACTAAAGTAAGGGCATATAGTAAGGGCTCTCACTTGAATAAAATTTGTATACACCCTTGTATATTAGTACTATTTAATTAAAATGCAAACTTTTGTGAGGGGAGAAATATATATGAACAATAAATTAAAAGTAGGAATTGTAGGCGGAACGGGTATGGTGGGACAGAGATTCATTTCCCTTCTTGAGAACCATCCCTGGTTTGAAGTAGTATCTGTGGCAGCAAGTGAAAGATCTGCAGGAAAAACTTATTATGAAGCAGTTGAAGGAAGATGGAAACTCCCTACACCTATACCTGAGAATGTTAAAAATCTTGTAGTTAAGAATGCTGCAAATGTAGAAGAAGTATCTAAAGATGTTGATTTTGTATTTTGCGCCGTTGATATGAAAAAATCAGAAATTAAGGAATTGGAGGAAAGATACGCAAAAGCCGAGACTCCTGTTGTCTCAAATAATTCCGCCCATAGGTTGACAGCGGATGTTCCCATGGTAATTCCTGAAATAAATCCAGAACATATTGAAATAATAATCAGCCAGAGAAAACGTCTGGGCACCACCAATGGTTTTATAGCCGTCAAGCCCAATTGTTCGATTCAAAGCTATGTTCCGGCACTTCATCCTCTAATGGAATTTGGTCCTGAAAAAGTGGCAGTTTGTACCTATCAGGCTATATCGGGAGCCGGAAAGACATTTAAAGACTGGCCTGAAATGGTTGACAACGTTATTCCGTATATTGGAGGAGAAGAAGAAAAAAGTGAAAAAGAACCTTTGAAAATATGGGGTACTATTAAGGGAGATGAAATTGTCAATGCAGCCTCTCCGTTAATAACCGCCCAATGTATAAGAGTACCTGTAACAGACGGCCATATGGCAGCCATATTTGTATCATTTAAAGAAACACCCTCTGAAGAAACTATTCTTGAGAGATGGAAGAATTTCAAAGGAAGACCTCAAATATTAGGACTTCCAAGTGCTCCCGCCCAATTCCTGAAGTATTTTGAGGAAGACAACAGGCCTCAGACCAGACTGGACAGGGAATATGAATATGGAATGGGTGTAACCATAGGCAGACTTAGAAAAGACACACTTTTTGACTATAAATTTGTTGCCTTGTCCCACAATACATTAAGAGGAGCCGCAGGTGGCGCAGTACTTATTGCGGAGCTTCTGAAAAAAGAAGGCTATCTTGTGAAGAAGTAAATGAAGTGGACTTTTTAAGGGCAACAAAAGGAATGTTTCTTCTGTTTCCGCTTCGGCTGAATCAGAAGAAACGTCCCAATGCTTAAACTATCCCCATGCTTCCATTCATAAAAACAACAAGAGAAGGACCATTGTAATGTTCAGCCTGGCGAAGGACTGCTTCAATCTTATCTTTCCCATGTCAGCAATGATTATATCAGTAGGCATAACTACAGTTAATTCCTCTGGATACTTGATCTATTCTTTTTTATTATTGACAATATGACCACATGGTCATATACTATAAGTAATAATGTGACCATATGGTCACATTATTAAAGTACTCGGTTGCTTATCATCAAAGGGAGGTTCCCATGCCACAACAAACTTTTTTTAACTTGCCAGAAGATAAAAAAAATTCAATAATCTTAGCTGCCATAGAGGAGTTTTCTAAAGCCAGCTATAATACAGCAAGCATAAATAAAATATGCAAAAAATCAAACATTGCAAAAGGAAGCTTTTATCAGTATTTTACGGACAAACTGGATTTGTACGTTTATATAATGACTTTAGCCATCGAAGAAAAAATCAGGTTTTTCTCCACTGCTATTGGAGAATTTAATACATTAACATTGTTGGAACAAATCCGTTTACTTTTTCAAAAAGGTATAGAATTTGCTAAAAAACATCCTCAATATGCTGCCTTAGGTGAACAATTCTCCAAAGAAAATGAACAATCGGCTAAATTAACAGTTATTAAGGAAGGAGATAAACTATCAGAATCACTATTTGTTCAAATGATACAAAATGCAAAATCTAAAGGTGAAATAGACAGCAAAATCGATCCTTTAGCCTTGAGTTTGCTGCTGCAATCCTTATATAGTGCAGTTAATAAATATATGCTTAATAAGTTTGGTAACGTTAGATATGAAAGTTATGAAGAAGATATAAATAACTTTGTAGATTCACTACTAAATATATTATTTAATGGAATTCAAAATAAAAATTATTAAATATAAAGGAGACTTACCATGAATAAAAAAGTAGATTTTATATTAGGTATGTTGTTTGCAGCTGCTACAATAATTTTTATCGTAATATTTCTGACCAATGATATGTTTTTTAATTGGGCCTTTGAAAGACATCATAATATATTAAGCTGGTATATAAGACCTTTATTTATCATACCGATGGTGATATTTGCATTCAAGAAAAGTTATACTGGTATATTCGTTTCAATATTTGCACTATTTACGAGTATGTTCTGGTTCCCCGCTCCGGCTGCAAATAATCCTCAAGTATTAGAATTTTTAGCTTTTGAAATGGATTACCTTAAGGGTGCCTGGACTGCTCCCAAAATAGTAATGAGTCTGGCAGTACCCTTATTCTTCTATATGCTTCTTACAGCCGCGTGGAAAAGAAACTGGAAATGGCTTTTAGGTGTTATCATAGGAGCAGCTGTCTTAAAATTTATTTGGAGCGTAGTATTTAGTGGTGAAGCAGGCATGACTATCCTAAAACCTGCATTACTGGGTTTGATTATCTGTATCGTTGGACTAGGCTACTTTTTTAAGAAGCATAAACAAGCAGTTAAAAATAACCCTTCTCCTAAAGCATAAGGTATCTCATTGAAAATAATTACGCATATCATATTTGAATTATGCTCATCATATCGACATAATACGACATTCTTCTGAAAATCTATTGAAATTATTTAAAAAATTATATAAAATTGATATAACAATAAGCTGAAGGGGGATTTATATGCCGGTAATGTGGACTCCCGACTTGTCGGTGGGTGTTAAAAATATTGATGACCAACATAAAATATGGTTTGAAAAAGCTAATGGGCTGTTTGAAGCTGGAAAAGAACAGAGAGCTAAAGATTACATAAATACAATGCTTGATTTCTTAGATGAATACACAAAGCAACACTTCAGAGACGAAGAAGCTTTTATGGAAGAAATCCACTACCCTGAGATTGATGCTCAAAAGAAAGCACATGCAAGCTTTATTAATGATCTTGCCAAATTGAAAAGCGAATACAACAAAGCCGGCGGCAATATTCTGGTTATACTCAATGCCAATAAAATGGTTATTAATTGGCTTACGAATCACATCAGGAATATGGACAAGAAAATAGGCGAATATGTGAAAAGTATTTAGTTTCAGCAGCCAGATTTGCATTGCTTTTTTATGCAGTGCAAATCCTGGCTAATCTGTTTTTTTTTAAGATTTTATAATAAGATTGTTATTTTTTATTTTAATGCAGCAATTCAGCTCGTGCTTATGGAAGCAAGATATTTCTTGATGCCTTTTTAAAATTATTCTATTACTTTCTCCTTCATCTTTTGAATAAACTCTAATACTCCGGCTTCTATCTTAACAAGATCTTCTTCCTTTGGGGATCCTTCAAATTCCACTGATTCGATAAAATCCCATTTCATCTTATTTCTTTCAATTATTTCACTTAGTTCCTTCTCTGCACCGCCTGACCAGCCATATGACCCTAATCTGAATGCCACTTTGCCAGTTATCTTCTTTCTGCCAAGCTCATTTAAAGCTGCTGCAACTGGTGGAAAAAGCTTGTACTCATATGTAGGTGCTCCAATAATTATCCCCGCAGACTTTAAGACAGTTGCCACCATTTCACTGTCACTTTTTAGCGGCATCTGCAGCTTGTTGTATTTGATACCTTCCCTTTTAAGTATGCCCTCTACATAATCAACTGCTTTTGCAGTCATTCCATACATGGATCCCCACAATATAGTAACTTCATTCTTACCTGCTCCCTCAGCATATAAGGAAAACCTGTAATAATCATCCAGAATTTTTTGAGGATTTTTTCTGTAAACCGGGCCATGACCAGGTGCAATGGTGTTTATTTCCAGTTCTTTTGCTTTCTCAATTGCTTTTCTCAAACTAGGTGTAAAGGTTGCCATTACATTGGAGAAATACCTTATTCCTTCGGATTCAAAGAAGTCTGTCTCTTCAGGTGTCAGCTCATCATCAAAGCAATGGTCCCCCATCTTTCCAAATGTTCCAAACATATCACATGAGAACAGGGTTTTTGTATCTCTTTCATAGGTGTACATGGTATCTGGCCAGTGAACGTTTGGCACCGGGTGGAAACTCAGTACCTTACCCTTTCCAAGGTCTAGAGTATCTCCTTCCTTCACAATCCTTATATTGTCTTCGCCATAAAAGGAAGCCACCAACTTTGCAGCTTTATCAGTACATATTACTGTAAAATTATCCTTAATTTTTCTGAAGTTTGAAATCCAACCGGAATGGTCCGGTTCCATATGATTAACAATCAAATAATCGATATTTTGAGGTTCAACACCTATCTCTTCCAGGTTTCTATAAAGAGTTTCAGGTATACCATCCCAGTTAATTACGCCATCAATTATTGCAGTCTTTTCTCCCTGAACTATATAGGAATTGAGCGTTACTCCGTTTGCAATCTCCCAAATACCCTCAAATAGTATATCCTCAACATTCATTGTAAGCATGAATATTCCATCTGCAATTTTCAACTTTTTCATATTTAATCCCCCTTGAATAAAATTACCATAAGTTGTTTTCCAACTATTAGGGTCGATATATCAAATAATAATATAAACTATTATTACATTTTTTATTACATTTGGCAACTTTCATGCTTCTGTTTCATACAGCTACTACCCTTGAATTCAGGACTTATTATAATGTGATTATATATAAAATTGCTTAATATAGACTTTATATGTGATATAATAAAATGGTGTTTTTTGTTATATTATTGTAATTATTTATATAAATGGACAAGATGTAATGAAAGGAGAACTTTTAATGTTTAACGAAGAAATAGAAATTAAAATATTTGCCGGGAGTTCAAGTATAAGTTTTGCAGAAAAAATGTGCAAATACCTTGGGACCGAGCTTGGAAAATCACAAACAATTAAATTTTCAGAAGGTAATACGTTTGTAAAAATTCTTGAAAAGGTTAGAGATAAGGATGTATATATTGTTCAAACTATTGGTTTGAATCCTAATGACGATTTTATGGAACTTCTATTTTGGGTTGATGCATTCAAAAGATCGAGTGCCAGTTCTGTGACTGCTATTATACCATATTTTAGTTACGCGAAAGGAGATAAAAAAGATGAACCAAGAGTTTCTATTAGGGCTCGGGTTTGTGCAGATTGTCTTGAAGCAGCTGGAGTAGACCGTATAATTACAATGGACCTGCATAGTCCACAAATTCAGGGTTTTTTTAAGAAACCAGTGGATCATTTATACGGCATGCCAATTTTATGCAGGTATTTGAAAACTAAAAACATTAAGGACATGGTTGTTGTATCACCTGATGCCGGTTTTGCAAAAAATGCAAGGAAGTTTGCAACAGTTCTTAAAGCTCCTGTTGCAATAGGAGATAAAACACGTTATAGTCATGATGAAAAGGCAGAAATACTCGAAATTATTGGCAATGTTAAAGGAAAAAATGCAATAATTGTTGATGATTTTACGATAACCTGTGGAACACTAGTTGACACTGCGCGTGCTTTAAAAGAACATGGCGCGGAAAAGATATATGCATGCGTATCTCATGCACTTTTAGGGGAAAAAGGACTCAAGGCATTGGAAAATAGTGCAATAGAAGAATTAATAATTACAGATACTGTTGAAAATAAGAAAACTTTTGAACATCCTAAAGTAACAGTAGTAACAGTTACACAGCTTTTTGCACAAGCAGTAAAAATAATTCATAACAAAGACTCACTAAGTCAACTCTTTGATAATATTGATTCCTGATTTGACTATTTGAGTAAACAGATACTGTATTTATATACAAAAACGGCAAACATACTGGAAAATTTTAGGCTGATTAGGGGTGCTCATCTGTTCATTACGACACCTACTCATATTAGCTAGCTTATTTAGTTTTTGTGAACATGACCAGCACAAGCATCTGCCCTGTGATTGCCACGGCAATAGCCAACCATGGAAAATGTAATAAGATACTGTCATTAATCAGATGCTGAATAATTTATTCATAGTAAAGTGGGTTAACTTCCGAATTCGCCTTTCAAATCATAATTATTATTCATAATTAATAAACACAAGTCCAATCAGGCATATTACAACACCGACAATTTTATTCCAACTTAATATTTCTTTGTAGAGCAATGTTCCTACGAAGATTAACGCAACAGCAAGAAAAGCGCTCTGCACAATCTGGGCTGTACTGACTTGCCATCCGGCTCTGTAGGCATAAATCCATCCGATTTCAAGTCCGACCAATACAATTCCAAATGCAAATGGTGCCCAGTTTATTTTTTTAAATTCACTGATTATACTTAAGTCTTTGTTCAACAAAAAAAATAAAATCAATGATATTACTGCTGAAACTGTGTAGGTTATCGTCAGTGAAGCAAGAGGATTCATACTATTTGGTACAGATTTAGCACAGATTTGATATATAACATTTGATAAAATGACCAATGCGATTGGCCAGATATAATTAAACACTGGTTGTTCCTCCTTAATTAAGGCATTGCTTGGCTGTCGAAAAAATTAAATTTACAGGTTATTATCAATCTTCCTGATATTTTGACAAGGATTTGATAGCCATAAATCCTAAGATAAATGTAGCTATTGACATCAGGCCAAAACCTATCCACCAAAGTGCATCCGTATTTTGGGGAACTGCAGGTAATATTTTGTCCCGGAAAATCTCTGCTGTGGAACCAAGTACAAATCCTATAATTGCCCAATAGGTCTGATGAGGGTATTTGTTTAAGATCCATTCAATAGGCTTGGTTATCAGAAAAACTCCTATTAACGTTGCAATTCCCAATATTCCTATGTAAACAATATCAAATTCAGTTATTGCAGCAAGCATAGCATCATACATACCTAATACCAGCAGCATATGGGAGGTACTAATACCAGGAAGCACCAAAGCCATGGCAATTACAATACCTGTAACAAGTAACATTAAATAATGCATAACACCTGAACCTAAGCTAACATTGACGCTTCCTTGCGGAATAAATCCAATAGATATTACTATAATAAAACCCAGCAGGAAATAAATACCCGAGGATATTTTTAATGAGGATTCCTTTGTCTTCTTATACAGCGCAGGAATACCGCCAACTACCGCTCCAAGAAAAAACATAGATACAGGTATCGGATATTTCTCCAGCATCCATTTGATTAAAAATGAAAGGGAACAAATACCGGCACCGGCTCCAACACAAAACTTCAGTAAAAATAACAAATTCCCTTTGATGTCCTTAAAAAAATTACTGATAGAACCAATCAGCCTATCATAAATATCTAACAGAATAGCCATTGTACCACCACTCACTCCAGGAACACTCATGGATGAGCCAATGGCATATCCTTTTAACATTATAATCAGGTCATTTTTTAACTTGTTATTCATAAACTAAATACACCATATATTATATGGCGTGTATTCCTCCTTTTTATAATCATTTTAAATATATAGTCTTTTATATACCACTTTTAAGCTTACTGATGAAAATTATAGCATTATACTAAAAATAAGTACAATCCCCTCTCCAAATACTTTTCCCTGCCGCAATCTATATGGACCAATCTATTCACAAATTAATACCTTCTTCAATCACCTTATAAATATACTTTATATCGAGAGATTTTCGGAGTTCATCCGCAAGCTTGTCATATTCCCGCTCTTTATGGGTTTTTGCGTCATAGCTTAATATTTCATTGTATTTAAGACCTTTTTTGTTATACAAAGCTTTTATAATAGTCTTCAAAACCTCTTCGCTATCAAAAATCCCATGGACATAAGTGCCATAAACATTCCCCTGGCAAAGTCCGTCAGTTTTTTCACTACCGTCCATGCATTTAAGCATGGATAAAAAGCCATCAGCCTTTGTTATACCCATATGTATCTCATAGCCCTCGAAACTCTTTCCATTTAGCTCTGAAAAAATACCACCAGCATACTTAAAAGTTCCCCTTACTCTGGTTCTTGTCTTTTCCTTTTCAAATACGGTATGGGCATCAATGAGTCCCAAGCCCTCTATTTCACCGCCACCTTCCACGCCATAAGGATCCTTAATGCTTTTACAAAGCATCTGGTATCCGCCGCAAATACCGAATACAGGATTTCCACTGCTTGCATATTTCAGAATCTGAGTTTCAATACCGTTTTTCCTCAACCATTTTAAATCATCAATTGTATTTTTCGTTCCCGGCAGAATCAACAAGTCTGGGAACTTAAATTCCTTTTCACTTGAAATATACCTGACCTTTACTCCCAAAATCAGTTCAAAAGCATTAAAATCCGTAAAATTTGAGATTCTGGGCAGTTTTATGACAGCAATATCAATGTCCGCCGGCACCCCACTATTTTCAAATACTTCTGAAAGGCTGTCTTCATCATCTATTTTCAGGTTCATATACGGAACCACGCCTACTGTCGGAACTGGTATCAAATCTTCCGGCATTTTTATACCCGGTTCCAGAATCCTGATATCTCCTCTGAATTTGTTGATGATATTCCCTTTAATATATTTCTTTTCAGTTTCATCCTGCAGCATGTAGGTTCCATATAGTGAAGCAAAAACACCGCCTCTGTCGATGTCTCCCACAATAAGCACGGGGGAACTGGCCATCTTTGCCATTCCCATGTTAACTATGTCATTTTCTTTCAAGTTTATTTCCGCCGGGCTTCCCGCACCTTCAATCACTATAATGTCATTTTCAGCGGCAAGGGAGTTATAGCTTTTCATAATTACAGATATTAATTTTGTTTTGTCTTTATAATAGTCCATAGCATTTATATTCCCCACAACCTCGCCATTGACGATGACCTGTGAACCTTTTTCGCTTGTTGGCTTCAAGAGGATGGGATTCATTCTGACATCCGGCTTCTTATATGCAGCTTCGGCTTGTACCACCTGGGCTCTTCCCATTTCAAGGCCCTCTTCAGTTATATAGGAATTCAAGGCTATATTCTGAGATTTGAAAGGTGCCACCCTATAGCCGTCCTGTGCGAAAATCCTGCAAAGTCCGGCTGTTATAAGGCTTTTGCCTGCATTAGAAGTTGTTCCTTGTATCATGATAGCCTTAGCCATTTTTATTACCTCACTTGGTGCATGTTACCTTTCTTATTGTATGAATTATTATTGCATTAATCAGCTTTCCATTATCTTCACAGCATCTGACAGTTATTAAGTTTTTTGTCAAATATCTTCTTTCTTCATCTCTTTTGCTTCGAGTCCTTAAAAGATAATCCCTGTCTTCCTATGCTATGATTTCTGCCACCTGAGCAGGTGTTGGCCCACTCCACAAACACACATTTTTTACTTTGGAACAATCCACTGTTTGACTTATATTGCCAAGGTATTTATAGGGCTTCTTGAAATAAAAAGCCGAAGGCTTCTTCAAAGAGCTTTCGCAGAAGACAGGATAATATAAGACTCCCTCAACTCCTCAATATTTTCTCCATCGATTTACCTTTAGCCAATTCGTCAACAAGTTTATCAAGCCAACGGATTTTCTGCATAAGCGGGTCCTCAATATTCTCTACTCGGACACCGCAGACTACTCCCATGATTTTATTAGCATTTGGATTGATTTGCGGGGCTTCAGCAAAAAATGTTTGAAAATCAACTTCTTTTTCGATTTGCTCCCGTAAGCCATTCTCGTCATAGCCTGTCAGCCAGCAAATTACTGTATCTACTTCTTCTTTTGTGCGCCCCTTTTTCTCTGCTTTTTGAACATACATAGGATAAACTTTTGAAAAAGCGGTGGTAAATATTCTCTCTTTCATAGCTTTTAGCTCCCTTGCATATTACTTTTATTATCATATACTTTTATAATCCAGATCAACGTCTTATTTATGAGATATTATCCATTTATGCCTATACACCCTCAAGATCCATTAATGCAAACAATCTCTGTAGATTCTGAAAAGTCCAGGACTATATCAAATTGAAGCATATAGTCCCTCTACCGGTGTCATATATGTATACCTGTTTATCAACATATTATATCAATATAAATGCAACTTGGAAATAAACGTTTGAGATAATATCAATTCAACACCCTGGCTGGCAAATATACCTCTCACATTCTCCACTCTTTATCTGTTTACATTCTGAACTATACCTGGAAATCGAGTTAATTATACCATACAACTCCCAAATAATGTTATAGAATAAACCTTATGAAAAGTATTCCTTTTCAGGCCATGAAAAATGTAAGTACCGGAAGTACAGTCAGAATAAATTATTTAAACTCACCGTTAGAAGTTCCATAAATCGATATAATCAACATTCTGATTGTCATTACATCACAGGTTTGATACATCTTTTATACTATCTCAATCTTATACTCCCTCATCCAGATATCAACTTGGATTAAATATGCCATTAACTGTGTACCT
Source organism: Clostridiaceae bacterium (assembly GCA_012840395.1). NCBI lineage: Bacteria > Bacillati > Bacillota > Clostridia > Eubacteriales > Clostridiaceae > Clostridiaceae bacterium. The sequence continues at coordinate 10,906 of DULL01000003.1, forward strand.
GTCATGAGCTGACCGTACCAAGGCATTGTAAGAATCTTTCCATCAGAATCGATAATCTCCTGCACCTTTTTCTTGTCAATCAGCTGCACCAATGGAGAGTTGGAATCAATCAGTATCTTTTGCAGGCTTGACTTAACTGCATTCAAATATTTGGGATTGTGAGTTTTCGGATATGGGCTTTTTTTACGCCATATAATTATGTCAGGTAAAATGTCCTTCATGGCCTCCCTTACAATTCCTTTTTCTCTGCCGTTAAGAGACTTAATGTTCCAGGGCATATTATAGGCGTACTCTACCAAGCGGTGGTCACAAAAAGGCACTCTTACCTCAAGCCCGTTATACATGCTCATTCTGTCTTTTCTATCCAGCAATGTCTGCATGAACCAATTTAAATTCAGCATAAACATTTGCCTCATACGGACCTCAAGTTCTCCGTCACCGGGTAAAGTATCAGTTTCGTTTTCGGTGTCACTGTACTGCTGTTTTACATATTCTTCACCATCAATCAGCAAGCCCTGCTTTAAAATGCTTTGCCTTAAATTCAAAGATTGTGACCAAGGAAAGGTATCTTTGAATAAAATATCCCTGTTGTGATACCACGGATAACCGCCGAATATTTCATCTGCGCATTCGCCGGAAACTGCAACGGTAAACTCCTTTTTGATTTCTCTGCAAAACAGGAGCAGCGAAGAATCTACATCTGCCATACCAGGCAAATCACGGGCAAGCACTGCCTCACCTAAATGCTTTTCCAAATCTTCATTGTCCAGCAAAACTTCATGGTGCTGCGACCCTATCTCATTTACCATCATCTGGATATATTCTTCATCAGAATCAGGTTGAAAAATATTTTTTACAAAGTACTGCTGATTGTCAATATAATTAACTGAATAAGTATGAAGCCTTCCTTTGTTGTCAGATAAGTAACATTCGGAAGCTATTTTTGAAATTATACTGGAATCAAGTCCTCCGGACAAAAAGCAGCATAGCGGAACATCCGATACCAACTGACGTTTAACCGCATCGGTGATTAAAAAGCGAGTATTCTCTATTGTGGTTTTAACATCATCGGTATGCTCACTGGCCTTTAATCTCCAATATTTACGGACTTTACATCCTATTTTTTGCTCATAGGTCAAAAACTCTCCGGGTTTCAATTCGGTTACACCCTTGATAACTCCCTGGCCGCTTGTTCTGCCCGGTCCCAAGAGGAAAATTTCCTTGAGGCCATCGTTATCAATCCTAGGCTTGACTAAGGGATTTGCCAGCAAGGTTTTTAATTCGGAGCCAAAAATCATGCCGTTGGGATAGTTATATACAAACAGAGGCTTTACTCCCATTCTGTCGCGAGCCAAAAACATAGTTTTGCTTGTGTCGTTCCAGACACCGAAAGCGTAAATACCATTCAGCTTTTCCAGGCATAATTCGCCCCAATGTATAAATGCTGTCAGCAGAACCTCGGTGTCGGAATGTCCCCGGAAATGATATCCGAAAGCTAAAAGTTCGTCACGTAGCTCATTTGTATTATAAAGCTCTCCGTTATAAACAATGGTATATCTGGTATCGCCTTTTTCTAATGTCATTGGTTGAATACCGTTTTCAGGGTCAATAACAATGAGCCTTCGATGCATCAAGCACACGTTTTCCTTCAGATAAATACCTTGTGCATCAGGTCCTCTGCGCACCAAAGTACCTGTCATTTTGTTTATGATATCCTCATGATTTCTTAAATCCCTATTATAATCAATCCAACCTGCAATTCCGCACATAAATACCCTCCTAAAAATTAAAAGGCGTCACTCATTATGACGCCTTTGTCATCGGTATTTATATACTATGCATTACCTTCAATATTGTTTCTATGTGATTCGTTTATATTTTTATTTATTCTCAAAGATATTTTTCTTTAACTCATCCGGGGTAAATTCAAACCCTGCTTCCTTTTCCACCAGTGCTTCATAAACAGGTTTACATTTTCATTGGGCATATGACTCTTTCTATTATTATTTGATCTTTGCTTTACAGCATGGTTATGCATACCTTTATGTTGTATGCTCATATATTGCAATTCTCATATATTGCACGGATTTTAAGTCTGATCTTTTGATTATCATTACCATTCCAGGCACGAAGATTGCGTTTTGCGCCATCCTCTTCACTCGCACCGGATACATCAATGACAAAGTTTTCGTTTTTTGAAGCTTTGATATAGTAAATTTCTTTCTCTTTACTATTTGTATCGTCTGATGGATTATCAACAGGTGCCTCCCCCGTATAGTATACACCTGGCTGGATTACCGCCTGCCTTGCCTCATTGTCCCAGTATACATTGAACTGTGATGGGGTTCCGGAAAGTTTCTGTGCGAACTCGCGCAGTTGAATGTAATTGGTATCACCGTCAATCGGCCGTGCGTCATAAAAAGTAAATACTTCGCCATTCATCTTGAATTTCGTATCACTATTGCGGACATCGGTTGTACTTTGAAACCTGGTTTCAGTAACTGTACCACTATAAGACTTGCCAGGTTCTATGATGGCATACTGTCCATTCCAGGCTACATCAAACTGAGCAGCAGTACCGTTTAGCATAGCAGCAATAGCGCGAATCTGCAAGTAATTGGTACCATTTATATTGTACGCAGCCGTAACTGACACGGTCTTGCCATTCATCACAAATCTCGTATCACTTGGGTTAGCAGTAACTGGTGCGGTAACTGGAACTGATGGTTCAGTGGTTCTACAAGATGGCGTTTCACCTGAGGATGTTTCCCCGGAAGAGCCCTGTCCTGTCTCATTGGTCGCAGAAGTATTATCTGTAGAGCTTTTAGCCCTATTTACACCAGGATAGTTATCAGCATCATATTCAATACTTACGCATTCACTGTCCTTGCTGGAAGCAAAAAGCTGTTCCCAGTTCCCTAGACTGTCTCTATAGGTATAACCTATTCCTATGTAAGTAAAAGACTCTGTTTTTATGTTCTTCCTGTGTCCGTCAGAATACAAGTTCTTGTTTTCATGCATTTTATCCCTCTTAAGTAATTATTTGCTTTTCAAAGTCAGATGCTTTAGTTAAATTTAACTTATCATAATTGACATGGATAAAATGCTTTTGACATGAAATGCGGTTTTTTCGACATGAAACAATGCTCAACTTGAAAAACTTGAGTAAATCTTGTACAGTTCAAAACTTGGCAAGATCGGCTTTATCATCTATTATGAGCAGACCTCTTGTGTTTTTGAGACATATTTTAAAGACATATTGAAAGTGGGATTTGTCAGATTCCAAGGATATAAATCCCATTATACACAGAAGCTTTATTCAGCCAATCTCTCAGCATGGCATAGTCCACCGGCTTTTTTTCTTCCACGGTGCTTAGGATTTGAAGTACCTGCGCAGGAGAGTAATAGTTGATTCCATAGAGGTCAATCATTCCGCGCTGCAAATTGCTGTAAAGTCCGTATTTAAATATGTTGCAGTAGTTATCTAAAAAATCGTCAATGTTATCGATATTAATGTAGAGGGAATCATCCTGCCAGTGATTTATAGAACTTACCGACACAATGATTTTCGCGGGAGTTCCCGCCTTCATTTTGCAATACTGCAGTTCAATGAATGCTGAGCTGCAGTTTGCGAGACGTTCTTTTTGGTTACTGAATATATGAAACATTGTTATAACCCCAAATTGTGTTGTTTTAATACTACCATAGCGCCTGACAAGTTCGGTTTTTATCACAATGGTTTTGTGTGAAGTTCCCTTGCAAGCATGAATACGATATTGTCTACAATCCTATGCTGCATTATAGAACACATCCGCTATGGAAATATATCAGGATACTTTAATATTACTCTACTCCATCTAGCTTATAACTTGAAAACCCACTTTCTGTTTCTACATTGTATAACCCATAAAATCCCAAATATTTACCCTTCAAATCATCTTCATCCATAAGGCCGGTCCAGCTTCTAAATCCTTCCGGTAATTCTTTTACCGGAGCTTCTGGCGTGTAGATTAAGATCTCTTTTGCACCATTTATTCCGTATGGTTCAGAATAAATATATTTAATACCATCTATGATTTCTTCACTTTCTATTTCTTTCTCAAGATTTAGATATTCAATAAACACAGAATATGTATAATCATTTACTATCTCCGGTTCTGTAAATTTACCTTCAAATGTTGATAAATAAACAACTCCATGCGGGTAATCTTCTCCAGCAATTCCCATATCAGAATCAGAATATACTCCTTCGAAGGTTCCATCTTCGTTAACAGTCAGAATCGTCTGCCAAGCTCCAACCCCACTGGCAAATATAAATTTATACTTTGACAAATCCGAAAACAGATCTGTTAATTCTTTACTAATATCCTCATTTACAGTAAATGTAATATCTTCATCTTCATTTGACTTCACTGGCGTAATTGTATCTTTACTATTATTCTCAGTTGTTTTATCATCCACACTTTGATTAATATCAATGTATACATTCTTTGAGCTTTCAGCATAGCTCCGGCAACCAGTAAATAATAATACTGTACTGCATGCCATAGTCAACAATATCATTTTATGCTTATTTTTTAAAGTATTTTTAAACTCTAGATATTTTTTCTTCATATATTTACCCAATATTTTATATTTGCTTTTAATTCTATTACATTACCCAAGAATAAGTCCAGCACCAAGCTCATATGCTTCTTTCAATTTTAGTGGAAATGCCACTTCATGATGGGCTTTTTTCTTCGCCGGATCAAAGATGGTCCAGTCGTATTTACTATAATCATCTACCTGCAGAGTATCTCCACAGATCATGATTTTTGTTGGTCCAAAAAAGCGTTCCATCATTTGTTTATAACCTTCTAGCATTGTTGTATAACCTATTTTATCATAAAGACTTTCATCACAATTACTTGTGGTTATAAGGAGGACCGGAATCATATGCTCATTACAATTGGGGCGTTCCTTATTATAAGTCAGGTACTGAAAAATCAGACGTTCATAAAGCGCCCTAAACCCTGATGTCAAATTTCCTAGATAATTTGGTGAACCAATAATTAGTCCATCTGCTTTACAAATTTTATCCAGGACTTCTGATAATCCATCTTTAGAGACACATCGTCCAAAGCTCTTTGGACGTTTACAACCGAAACAGGAGATACATCCTTGAAAAGGATCCAGTCTATAAAGATCAATTATATCTACAGTTGCTCCAGCTTCTTTTGCCCCCTTTGCAGCCGCCTCTATCAGTTGGCCTGTGTTCCAACCTCTGCGTGGACTGGCATTAACAGCAACAATATATTTCATCTTTATACCTCCATAATGTATTTTCTTTTTTCTTTTATTTTTTCACTCAATCATAGATTTTCGCCTTTTCAAAAAAAAGCTATATGGACAGATATTGTATTGTTGTATAATTATGGTTGTTAGTGTGTATCACAGTGGTATCTAGCCAAACAGGTTCTTTAGCCGAAACTCACTAGTAAGCTCCTTTGCATATTGTTCAGGAATCCCTGAGTTCATCATGTTTTTTATCAGAATAGACCTGACCGCCACAGGCTTGGAATAGACAAAGGTATTAAAGCAATCAGCAAGCAAAAAGTCAATCTCCGCCCCTGCACAGCCTGGCCAATGCCTTAACCGTGTTGGAATTCCTGATGGTCACATTATCGTAAATCTGCTTTTCTACAATCCTAGACCAGCGTGTCCTTGAAAAGGTTTTCAGAGGCGCAGACCAGAAAATTACCCTACCGTGGCTTGCGACCTTTTCGTATTCAGTTCTAGGCTCCCCCACTTCCCTGAATACGTCTTCCACAGTGATGGGCGGTATGATAAACAGGGCATTATGCTTTGAGTCCCTGTCAGCATCCCACCACTCCGGTGCATTGTCCAAGACATCAAGCAACTCAATGTCTGTTACCACCATGACCGGCAGCTCCATGCCGTACCTCCTGGTAATGAAGGCCTCGCAGCGCTTCTTCAATGATTCGACATTCTCATTGTTACCACTATCATTTTCACTGTCTCTTGAAAATATGATATTTCCACTATTTATATATGTAACCACATCTTTGCATCCGTTTTCCTCAAAAAGCTCCTTCAATTCCTTCATGGAGATTTTATTTTTGCCCCCGACGTTGATGCCCCGGAGCAGGGCAATATATCTTGGCATAGATTCACCTGCCTTGGAATTTGATTCTGATATGATATTAACATTTTTTTGGTAATGTCAATTGTATGTATACGTCATTTATCATACATATCTAGTATTTATAATTATATTGCAATGATTTCAAATTCGCAAACAGCACAAAAAAGCTTTCTTCATTATTCATTTCTCAAATTATTCTGAACGGATGTAGCCCAGCAAAACGGGATTCCTCCTTCCATATCCAAGACATGATCAGCGCACTAACCACACCACCTATGGCAAATACCGGTACCATTGGCAGCAAAACTTTCACATGGAACAGTTTTTGATGATACTCTCTGTCCATATGCTCTGTTCCCGGAAGGCGTACTCTCTTGATGTTCGGAAACAACACCCAGTCCAGAATACAGGTATCAAATACTGTAAGCACTATAATATAACCATATACAGCGAACAAGCCCTGTACAAAGCTTACTGCTCCTGCTAAATGAGCCATCCATGCAAAAATAAAAGCGAAGGCAATCACCGCAGCTACTTTTTTGATTATCATTATTGCGTTCAGTTTCTTTCTTTCTGCCTCTTTGTGCTGTGAACGAAAGTATTCTTCCTGTATCTCAGGTGGGTAATCACTGACAAAGCTGACGGGATTAATCAGTAACATTCCGAATACCAAAATACCAAATATAGCCATCATTACTACGCATTCAATAATATAGATTGTCATGCTGAACATTTCAGCAACCTCCTAGATTAAGGTCTACAGCCTTGAAAATAATATTAGGCACTTCCACATAGCTCTGTTTATGAAATTGATGTCCATCGGTTAGTCTTGGTAAATATCCAGGGCTATCATTTTTATCTTTCAAACAATTTCAACAGAAACATTTTCATTTTTTCATATTTCCCAGTATATGGGTGTTCTCGTAGCGGTAGATTAAAATAGGTTTTACCTTTCAAAACCGTGGTAGGATGCGTGAACTCCCTGAACCCCCATTCTCCATGGTATGCACCCATTCCAGAGTGTCCTACCCCGTTGAACGGCACTCCCTTTACCATCATATGAATACAAACCTCATTAATACACCCTCCGCCATATTGTTGGGTTGACATAACCTTCTTTGCCCATCTCATATCGCTGGTGAAAACATACATAGCAAGAGGATGTTCTCTGTCGGCAATAGTGTCCATAAGATTGTCAATTTCTTCGTCCTTGAAAGGTATAATCGGCAGCAATGGGCAGAACAATTCATGCTGTACTATATACTCGTCTATTTTGACTGGATAAATGATAGTCGGAGCAAACCGTCTTGTTTCCCTGTTGCCACTTCCTCCGAAAATTATTCTGTCTTTGTACTCATCCGCCAGCTTCTGGCATTTGTCATATGCCGCATCGTTTATTAGCTTTGGATATTCTTCGTTTTCTTCGGGCTTTTCTCCGATTTGTCTGATAAACTCGCCTATCAGCGCCTCAATAAATGAATCCGCTATCTCATCAGCCACTGCAACTTGATTAATATTAATACAAATCTGTCCTGCATTGCACATCTTGAAAAATGCAATTTTACGTGCTGTATCCTTAATGTTTGCGTCTTTTCTGACAATACACCAGTTACCCTCTTCACCTCCAAGCTCAAGTGCTACTGGAGTCAAATTTTTTGCTGCTTCTGCCATTACGTGTTTACCAACCTCAGGAGAACCTGTATAGAATATCTTGTCAAATCGTTGTGCAAGGCACATGTCAGCCACATCGTGGCCGCCGTCTATAACTGTAACATATTCCTCGGGAAATGTTCCCGCAATCAGTTTCTGCAAGGCTTTGGTACTTGCCGCCGATTTTGAGCTTGCTTTAATCACTGCAGTATTGCCTCCTGCAATACTTGCCGTCAATACACCTAGTGTAAGAAGAATTGGGAAATTGAATGGACTAATAATCAGTGAAACACCATATGGCAATTTGTATACCGTGGTACACATGCTTGGAAAGCACATAAGACCACTGTAATGCTTTTCAGGCTTTGCCCATTTTTTCAGTCCGCGGATGGTTTCGTTAATTTCTACGATTACAGGACCAATATCACACATGTATGCTTCAATTGGGCAACGTCCCAAATCTTCATACAAAGCTTTTTCAAGTTCTTCCTCATGGGCAATCACAGCTGCCTTTAATTTTTTCAGCTGCTGTAATCTCCAGTTAACATCAAGAGTAACTCCTGAACGAAAAAATTTTCTCTGATTTGCGACTATCTCCCGTATTCTTTCTTGAGTATAAGCCATTATTATTCCCTTCCTTTCTCATCTGCAAGAATAATAACACCAGTAATATCAAATCATGAATTCATAATCCTGATGCCCATTTTTCTACATGCTTTTATAATGCAGTTCATGTCAATTTCACTTTTCCCTTCAGATATCATAACTACAGCTGCCTCATTTAAGACAGTTTCAATAGCCGAACAACTGAGCCCATTAAAGCTACCGGCAAGATTTTCAATTCGTATATCATCAGAAAGCCTTTTCTCCCTGGTATATAAGTTGATAAGTTTAACTCTTGTAGCCTGATCAGGATTGGGAATGGTATATTTCAAATCAAATCTTCCCGGGCGGACAAGTGCTTCATCCAATGAAGCATAAGAGTTTGTTGCTGCTATAACCAATACACCGTCTTCATTTTCAAATCCGTCCATCTCATTCAACATAGCCGTAATCATACGGTTATTTTCCTTATCTATACCAGAACCCGCATAATTTCTACGTTCACCTATGCTGTCAAATTCATCAATAAATATTATGCAAGGCTTATGCCTGCGCGCTTTATGGAACAATTGCTTAATCTTTCTTGGACCTATTGACATGAACACACTTTGAAAATCAGCACCCTTTGTTGCTATAAAATTAACACCAGCTTCTTCCGCTAATGCTTTTGCAAACAATGTTTTTCCGTTACCAGGAGGTCCCTCCAGCACAATCCCCTTTGTCGGGCGTACGCCCTTTCTTTTGTACTTTTCTGGATTTTTAAGCATGTCCACGGCATACATGATTTCCTTTTTTAAATCATCCAAGCCAGCAATGTCCTCAAATTTCACTCCGGTATGTTTTATTACCTTGAAAGATTTAAAGGATTCCCCAAAAATTTTATAAATTACAATTAGGATAATAGCTATGAATGCTACATCAAAGAAAATACTTAAAAACGCATCAAAGCCATCTTCACCTTCGGTGTTGTCTTTCACTTCAATTCCTAATAGCAGAAGTCTCTCCTTAAAATCACTGGTCTTCGGATTGTCCGTATAGTATAACTCATTATCTGCTTCTTTATGAAATTCAATTTTCTTTGTATAAATTGTGACATTTGTTATTTTTCCTTCTATAAGCTGATCATTAAATTCCTTATATTTCACATATGTTCCGTTATTCTGACGAAACAATATGACAGCCACAAAAATAGTTAATAATGCAATACAAGATACAGCAATGAACCCTCTTCTATTAAATAAAATTTTCTTCATATACTACTTCTTCTCCTAAATAAATTATATTTACAAAAACTACTGCCATTCAATAATATATCTGTCTTTCTTTTATATTCTCCTATTAATACTTTGCACCCATTCCTCATGAACAGCAAAAATTTGCTTGATTTGATCAATATTCACCAGACATCAAGGCAATACATTCTACATGATTACAAGCTATAGGTTTACTTCTATTTCCAACCCAGACTTAAACTCCACCACTAACCTGTCATAATATACAATCGTTTTTTCAACTAGTTTTCTAACCAGTTTATCATCAAACTCCGTAATATCACCCGTTTGCGTGTTAAGAAAGTCAGTCATTTCAGCAATCCGATCCCGCTTATCTTGGCGGAGAGCGTTTCTCGTGAGGATTTCTTGCCTCAAATCCCGTAACCGGTAAATCTCATTGACAATATTATCATAGCTTTCCTTTGAATTTGCCTTTTGGATCAACTCGGTTTGGAGTTCTTCCAGCCTTTTATCAATATCTGCTGTACTTTCATCCAAGTCCTCGCTTAATACGGTTTCAATATTCTTTTTCAGTATAGCCAGAAAAGAGTTTTTTCCAGTCTGTAATTGTAAAAGTGCGCCAGACTTGCTCTGTTTTAAGGTCGTTTAGCAATTCTGTCATCAGAAGCTCCGCAACCTTTTGTACCGCGGTGTGTCCTAATTCTTCTTTTCGTGTATATATGGCAGGAACCTGGCCGATGGTGCGGATTTCAAGGTTTTCTTATACAGCTCCATAGCCGCCGCGGTAAACTCGTTGCCATATTCCTCAAGCATCTCGGGCGTACCGTAGTCTTGAGTAATCATATCGGTATATGTAACACAGATGCGCTGCCACGATTCTTCCGCGCCGTTTAGTTCGCACAACAGAAATCGAGTAGGAGGTAGGTGATTAATTCACCTACCGACCTCTCACACCACCTAGCCTACGGTCCCGTACTAGGCGGTTCCCAAGTTTACGCCGTTACGGTTTTGTAGTAATCCCAGAAAAATGTGT
>DULL01000004.1 GCA_012840395.1 Clostridiaceae bacterium
GGCCTTGCACTTCTCTTTTTTTCGTGTTATCTTACATTTAGTGGCTTCCATTTGTAGGTTTTTTTCTTTTTAGACCTACTAGAAGTCTTTCAGGTCTCATTTCTTTCATACTAAGTTAACAGAGCCCTTTTTAAAGTTTTAATTTAGATGGGTTTTATATTAATTTAATTTAAAATAGTTTTTTATTTATTTAGTTTGATTATTAGTTAAGTTTTATAATTAGTATGAATTTTTGATTAACCTGATCATTTCACTTGCAGCGGCTGTTGCAAAGGCATCATCATTTATATGATTGTCGAGAGCTATAAAGTTTATTTCTTTTTTAAGCTTATCCTTAAAGATTTGATACATTTGTTTCCTGCCTTCCGGATTATCGAGGGCAAAGCCTTCCTTATCCTGGGAGCAAAGTCCCCTAAGAGGGAACAGGACTGTTACAGGCCCTTCGGCCCTGTTTAATTTCTCAACGATGGTATCAGCAACTTTTATGCATTCCTCAGTTGTCAGGGATACTAATGTTATTTCTTTATTATGGTAATATCTTGACCTTCCTTCATACTTGGGATCCAATGATTCCTGGGTGCTCAGAACCAGAATATCAGCTGCTCCGGGCACAACAACAAGGGGTATACGTTTTTCAACAGCTGCATCCATGCGCCTGCTGCTGCATTTATGGAGTCCTCCGTAATGCATTCCAACCATCTCATTTAATGCCCAATCGAATACACCGTTAAAGTAGTTTTCCTGGACCATTCTGTCCATACATTCTCCGCCAACGCCATTTGCATGGAAGGTGTATACCTCAAAATTCTCATTTTCAAACATAGGAAGGATAATTTTTACTGCCGGAGGCGTTATGGTTCCAAGCAATGTCATGCCTACCCTCTTTGTCATAACGGGTTCTTCCTGGGATTTGAATTTCAGCATGCCCACAATTGCATTGACTCCATTTTCAAAGATCCTTTTGCTAACTGAATTTAATCCAAGGATATCAACCACTGTATGCATTACCATAGCATCATTATGGCCTATGATCTCACCAAATTTGTGTTCTCCTGAAGCTATGGTGGAAAGGGTAAGCTTTGGTGCCAGGAGTGGCAATGCTTCCATGGCGCTCTTGGCGATTATGGCTCCTTCTGCGCCACCTATGGCAATTAAAGCATCAATTTTACCTTCCTTGCTCATTTTTGATACAACTTTCCAAATACCTTCAATCATTCCGTTAACAGCAGCGCCTCTGGATCCTCTTGCAATCAGTTCCTCAATCGTGTATCCTGCAGCCTGCGCTACTTCATGTCTCGAAGTATCAGGAACCACCCCGACCGGATCCCGTAGTATTCCACAGTCTATAACCCATCCCCGCAACCCGTGCTTTTCGACTAAACTTCTGATATACTGAGCTTCACGGCCTTTGGTGTCACAGGTTGCAACAATTGCTACCGTTTTCATGTGACCACCTCACTAGTTTAATAATGATATTAAAGCGCTTTATCAACAAATTCTGCCAAACTATATACATTAACTCCGGCTTGCTTAAGCCCTACATAATCATTGGCTGCTGATACAATAATGGCATCAGCCCCGGTTTCAGCAAATTCATTAATAATCCGCAGAAGCATTTTATCTGCAATATTCGGGCATAATGAGGAATATAAAGCATTCGGAGTAGCATGTGCTTCTTTTTTATACCAAAGCATCTCAATTAGCTCTGTTCCTGGAACAGAAGCCAGAATTTTTCTTGGCGATTCTGTATTATCGCATTTTCTTGAAAGGAAACTATCATCATGGTATACTACTTTATTATCAACTCCATTGGAAAATCTTATACCAGCTTCTTCTACGAATTCGCTGAAATCCAATACTCTTGCTTCCAGCTTCAAACCGAATATTTCATTAAGATTGCTTAAAAAATACCTTTCTTGTGTATCAAGGGCTACTATTGTTTTTGCCCCGGTGGACTTCAATTGCTCTATAAGGTCCAGTGCTTTTTGATAAGCTTCATTGTAGTATCCAAGACTATAAAGTTCATAAGTTCCTCTTACTTCATTTACACCGGCAACCTTTATACCAAGTTTATTGAATACTGACAGGGCTGCTTTTGCAATTTCAACTGCCTTAAAAGGTATGACTCCTCCTGCAAGAAGCAGTACATCACCTTTATCGGGCAATGAAGCCCACAAGTTCTTGAACTCGTCAGAAATATTTGATGAATAAACATTATCCCATTCCATCAAAGTATTCTTTAAATCTTTTACATGCTTAGGTTCAATATTTAAATCAACAGAGTCTCTCCTTGCTGCCAGAATAAATTCCTGAGGGTCATAATTGCCTTTGCACCAGCTACGGCAATAATCGCACAAGCAACATTTATACATGGCTTCAGCAAATGGCTCATCAAATTTGATGATATCTTTTTCTGCTGCGTATAAGGCAAGTCCGCGAGATCTTGGTGACTGAGTCTCGTCATTAGTCATGGTTGCAACTGTACAAACCTGGCGGCACATCCAACAAAATCTGCAATTATCATAATGGTTTTTTGTATTAAGGTAATTCATCGATTGATTCCTCCTAAACTCCCATTTTACCCGGATTCATTATATTGTTTGGATCAAGAGCCTTCTTAAGTTTGGTCAAGACTTGCATAGCTGGTCCATATTGTGCTTCCATCATATGTCCAAGCTTAAGTCCGACTCCATGATGCTCATTTATAATTCCGCCGTGCTCCAGGCAAACTTTTATACATTCAGACCATATTTTCTGATAAAGCCTTATTGCTTCATTAGGATCTTCAGGTACATAATCTTTATCAACGATAAATCTGTCATACATCATGCATCCCCAATCATACCAGTGTGAGAAGTGCGCAATAAATTTGGTACCTGGAAAACTTTCTGCTTTCTTTTTCATAGCCCAATAGATATCCTCAATTTTGTCATAGGTAGCTACAGTATCCATTGTTCCGAAAGCTTCGGGAAGGTCCAGACAATAAGGCGGGAAATAGAATTTGTATTTATTTATCCACCACTGATCACCAAATTTACTTCCAAGGTCTCTTATGGCTGTTCTCTTGCAAATTTCTATGGCCTTACTCATCTGAATGTCCACTATTTCTTCTTCTCCATCAAATCCAAATACAAGGAATGATCCAGCACCAACTTTTTCACCAAAAACTCTTTCAATCTGGTGGATGGTTTCAGGCTCGTCGTACATTCTTATTACAGTTGGCTGCAGCCTTGCATTCATTATTTTTCTTCCTGCTTCCAATGAGTCATGCATATCTTTAAAGAGGAAGGCCATAAACTTGCGGCATTTGGGATGTTCAAAAACTTTTAATGTTGCTTTTGTAATTATTCCGAAAGTACCTTCAGATCCTACAAAGAACTGGTTCAGATCAGGTCCTGCGGCATTCCTTGGAACAGGAAGAGTATTAATTATATCACCATTTGGAAGAACTACTTCCATATTTACAATTAAATCTTCTATTTTACCATACTTGGTTGAAAGCACCCCGGTGCCTCTATGTGCCAGGAAACCACCAAGAGTCGCGCATCCTACTGAAGCAGGAAGATGCATTGTTGAATACCCTTTCTTATTTATTTCCCATTCAAGATGCTGATGGATAATACCGGTTTCGGCAGTTACAGTATAAGCACTTTCGTTAAGTTCAATAACTCTGTTCATTTTTTTCATATCAACACAAATGCCACCTTCAACCGGCAATGCGCCACCCTGTGAACCAGAGCCCCCTCCCCATGGTATAACAGGGATTTTATAGTAATTGGCTATTTTTACTATTTTGGATACTTCTTCTGCAGAATTTGGATAAACTATACAGTCAGGCATTTTGGGTTTTCTACCTCTGTCCACCCAAACCCTTGGAATCCAGTAATAATCAACGGCATGTACCAGTTTATCTACTTCTATGGTGCTTACATTTTCGGCACCTACAACATCTTCCAATTCCGAGATAATCATTTGATCCCTGTAATTTCTATTAATGGTTTTCATCGGCATTTCCTGACAGCTGCCGCTGTCATACTCCCTCCTTTTGTTTTTCTCCAGCAATTATAAAGTGACTTGATGATAATAGTGACTTAGTGATTAATGATATAGGTATTAATTGTAAATTTCAGATATTATGTCAACCAAAAAAACAAAATAGTTATACTAATAATGGAATGCTTTCCATCATGAATCCTATATAATTCTTTATTTAATTTTTAATGTACAAATAGTTTGAGTACTGTATATTCTGAAGAATTGTCAGAGTGATTAAAAATGTCCTGTAAGTCAGAAGATAAAAATTAAATATCTATGATGAATGAATTCATTCTTATATTCTTAATTATTATTCTTAATATTTTTTACTCTGAAGTTCTTTTTCAATTCTGTTCACTCTTGTGAATGCCCCTTCAGAGTCTTTCAGAGAAATATAAATATAAATCGAATCAATGATCGCTAGTTGTGCAAACCGAGATGAAAGACCCATTATTCTGTGCTTAACCTCTTCAGATGAGGTAAACAGAGCAATGTCACTTACTTTAGTTATTGGAGAAGACCCGTAATTAGTTATACATATTGTTGTTGCTCCGTACTTTTTAGATAATTGAAGTGCTTCCACTACATCACGGGAACTTCCGCTATGAGAAATTCCAACAGCTACATCTCCTTTTTTCAATCCGGTAGCTGTTATTGTCTGCATATGGGAATCAGAGTATGATACGCAATATATACCGGCCCTGGTCATTTTATGGGCAAAGTCTGCCGCAATAGCAGCGGAATTACCTACACCGTAAACCACCATCCTGTTACATGATCTGATTGCTTCAGCTGCAGCTTCTAAGCTGTCTTTATCTAATATTGCTTTGGTTAATTGTAATGTTGACGTAATACTTTCAATTTCTTTACAATAAATGTCAAAGCATGTATCTGTTTCAGAAGCCTCACTAAAAATTGTTTCTATAGGAGTTGAGATTTCTTGTGCCAAAGATATTTTAAAATCCTGAAAACCTCTGTAGCCGAGCTTTCTGCATGTTCTTACAACTGTTGCTTCACTTGTGTTTGTGTTTTCTGCTACTTCAGTGATAGTCAGGCGGATTATAGAGTTAATATTTTCGAGAATATAACTGCAAATTTTTTTATCTGACTTAGATAATTTATCAAACAGCGACTCTATTTTTATTATGGTAGGTAATTGGTGGCTATTTTTCATAATTTAACTCCTATAGTATATTGGTGTTCTGTTAACTTAATAATAAAATGAGACCTGAAACGCTTCTGGTATAATGGAAATTGCCACAAACCATTACCTCCCAGAAAGGAGCGTTTAGGTCTCATGACTATTATACCACCAAACGTTGTA
>DULL01000005.1 GCA_012840395.1 Clostridiaceae bacterium
TAATGCTTTTTCATTTTACAGATTCCAACACCACTTTTTTTATTTTTAAGTGACATTTTCACAAGATAATTAACTCGTTTTTTTAGTCTTTTTAGGTGACATTTTCAAAAGTTATTGACACTCTTTTTTAAATTTTGCATATTATATTGCGACAATTATCGTTACGATTTTGGGGAATATAGAGTTTTCTTAGTGCCACTCTTGAATGGTTGTCAGATGGCTTTTCTGTTAACCACTACATATTCCCCCTTTAGTCCTTAACTTATAAACCAAACTCGAAAACTTGCTCTTCATGTAAAACAATACCGTCTAACAAATAAGATTTTTCGTTTTTCAAATATTTTTCAGCAAACATTCTTATATCATTCCAGTTATATTTATGTCCATAGGCCACATCATACCAAAGGTAGATTTTTGTCCTGTTGCCCAAATCATTTCTATATCTTCTAAGTTGTTCCAGCTCCTGCTCCACAGTTGGGCAAGGCTTTTTATATAATGCGGGCTGCCACTGGTACACAGGCATTATTACCAAACCGCTTACAAGTCCTTCATCAACCCATTTATTATAATCAGCATGAAAAAGAGCTGTCCTCTTGTTAGTAAGGCCCAAAGCATAAACTCCTGTATAGTCTCCGCTTACCAGCACTATAAGTTTCTGGTTCTTTTCTCTGAGGTATTCCGAAACTTCTCTGATAAATAAAGAATGGTACTCGCCTTTTAATCTCTGCCAGGTTTCATCATCATACATGTATAAAGGCTTATCCTTAGGTCCTCCCGAATATAAAGGGTATCTTACCAGATTCTCAGTTCTTTCAAATCTTACATCATCAAATTGGGTAATATCTATACCATATCTTTTTTTATATTCTTCAACCACTGGTTTATTGTAGCCAAACATATCCTCGTAATCATAAGGATTGTCGGTATGGGGAGCATGACTTCTTATAGAAAGGAATATACCGTCCGATCCGTAGTCAGCTAGTTCCTTTATCATTTTTAATTTGTACTCTCTTAATCCCTCATAACAGTAATTAAATACGCCCTGATAATACAAGTCGCCGCTTCTGTCCACCCACTGCCATTCTGGATGTTCCTGCATTAATTTACTGGATATTTTAGGATAATAATCGTCATACATAGTCATCCAAATATATATTTGAATATTGTACTTTCTCGCGTACTTAACAGCCAGTTCAACCGGATCAAAACTGCTCATGATGTCTTTTACTCTTTTAGAATGTTCATTGTCGATACTGTCATTTATAATATATTCAACATTACTTCTGTAAAATACTTTGCCTACAACCGATATCCTCCAAAAAACTATATTAACACCCTGTTCAGCTGCATTCTTAAATAAATTATCTATATACTTTTCACCATAGAGATCATTCTTAATATTTCCACAGGTATCGAAATAATCTACATTCAGGATAATATCCTTTTCACTCATATAATAACCTCCTATTTTAACATTATCTAAGCTGAATACGCTTTTTCACATATACAATTTGTCCTACCTGCACAATTCATTTTGGTTGATTCTCAAAAGAATTAGTTATATCTTTTCTTGGCTTTTCATCGCAAAGTCCGCGGTGTTCCGGCACCCTCTCAATTACCATTTTCCAGAAACAACGGGGTAAGTGGTCTTTGTGGGCTCTGTGAAGCAATACACAGTCAACACAGTTCCCTGCTCTATCACAAATGCCTGTGCATGGACACATCTTCTGGCCGGATTTTTTTATCTCTTCAAGCACTTCCATCTCCAGCCTTTTGGCTTCCTCATGCATATTGGCATGATACAGGGGCATAATTGCTGCCGCTTTTTCATTACCATCAATCTTAACCTTTTTTATTTCATTCATATAGATTTCTCCCGCTTAAGTATTTACCGCTTATACCTTCTTCCAGGATTGATCCTATGTCTGATTTTCTTTTACCTTCGGCCATACTCGAAGGTTGCAGCTTCATGCAGCACTATTCCGTCAATTAAATTGCTTTGGTCTTTTTCAAACACTTCACGGGCAATAGTATTAATGCAGTCCCATCTGTTGTATTTTACATTTACATGATGCCACATATACAGCTTAGCCTTATCCTTTATTGCTTCCCTATAGTATCTCATGTATTCAAGTTCCTGAGTCAAATCATATTCTTCATTTCCCCAGGTTGTAGGCTGTCCCTTGCTGTCTGTCTGAGGGACAGGTGGAATATATAGTATCCCGTCAACAACATCTTCTCTAACCCAATTCCTGTAATCTGTATAAAACCTTGCTGACTTTTTGTTGGTCTGACCAAGAGGATAAATACCGTTATAGTCACCTGCCACATGGACAATCAGCTTTTGACCTTTCTCTTTTGTTACTTTCCTGACATCTTTAATAAACATGGTGTGATATTCTCCCTTTAGCCTGTGCCAGAGTTCTTTATCAAAACCATCATCTATATATTCAATCCAGGTTACCTTGTTTTTTCTGTAGGTTTTCACAGAATTATATTTTAAAATATTTATTCCATATCTTTTTTCATACTCTTCAACAATTGGTTTGTTATATCCAAACATATCCTCTATATCATATACATTAAGATGAGGTGCATGGCTTCTCATGCTTAGATAAAATCCGTCAGCTTCATAATTTACAAGTTCCTTAACCATAGCCAGCTTATATTCTCTTACTTCAGGATAGCAATAGTTTACTACACCTTTGAAGTATACATCACCACTCCTGTCAACCCACTGAAACTCCGGATGTTCTTTTATAAGCCTGCTTGTCATACCAGGATAAAAATCATCGTACATGGTCATCCATATGTATATATTAAGATTATATTTTCTGGCATATTCTACTGCTAATTCAGTGGGATCATATTTTTCAATGAAGTTTTTTACTTTGTATGCATTTTTGTTTATTCCACCGTCATGCCTGTATTCAATATTGCTCCAATAAAAAACTTTACCTATACAGGTTACTCTCCAGAAAACCGTATCAGCACCGGCCCTGGCTATATTGCAAAAGGTATTTTCAAGCATAACTTTTGTGTATTCATTGCTGTCACTCCATAAAATATTATCATAAGGATCAATATTAACAATTATTGATTTTTCACTCATCCTAATTCCTCCACATTGCTTATTTATTTTATTATATAGACCTTTTATGCCAGTTTAGGTCATATGAGTTATTTCTAAAAAACTCATATGTCTTTAAAGCCAGCACAAAAAGTTAATTTAATTTTCTATCTTATTATAATTTTTTAAATAAGGTAAAAAAACTTCATAATAATTTAACCCATCAAAATAATCTTCTTATTTGTACTATTTTATACTCCTTACGCATATATTTTCAATTCATCACCTGTTTTATTATTATCTGTCTGCTGAATATCAAGCTGACTTTGTATACTGTTGATTAAAAAAGCCGAAATATACTGGGATACAGTCAAAATCAACATTGCTGTAACATATCCTGCTGCACTGCCTGGCATGTTCATTGTCAATATAATTCCAAGAACCTTGCCTGCTCCCAGAAAAAATTCCCGGATTGTATGGACTTCAGCGCCTTTCCCTTTAAAATAATCGATGTTTTGGACAACGGAAAAATAGATATTTACCTGCGGCATGTTGATAAAGTATATCAGAAGAGAATTAACAACATTAAAAGCAATTAGTGTTACAGGGCTCAGGTTAATATATAATAAGGCAATGGCGCCGGCTATTACCGTAACAGAAAAAAATACGCTCCTGCTTCTCCTGCCGGGTGTTACAAGCAAGGCATACAAGCTGGCAGACAAGATGGCACAGGCATTTCCCAGAAAAGAATTAATTCCAATGACCGCCTCATTGGCAATAAACTGGTAAATCAATACACTGATGAAAAATGAAAAAGTCCCATCACGAATACCAATTAAAAAAGTAATCCCCATTATCTTCCATCCTATTTTATTCTGTAACAGGGTTTGGGCTACTTCACTTAAGTAAACTTTTTTATCTTTGTCAAACTGACTCAAGGGTGCCAGTTCCATGGAGAATTTTAGCGCCAATGAGGAAAGCATAAACATAAGAATAAATAAAATACGATATCCTGTAAAGTCTTTAAACAAAGATAATAAAAATCCTAAAATCAAAGGCAGTGCCAGTGAAATAACTGATCCTACGGTAGATAATATTCCTGTTGCAGTGTCAAGATTGTCATCATTTGTGTAGGATACAAGCTGCAGGCAGTATGTGGCATAATAAAATCCTGCTGCAATGGATAAAAGGGTACCAATTGCCCAATAGTAGTTGGCAGCATACTCACCTGTTATTACCAATGATGCAAATACAATTCCATATAACAGGAAGCTTATCCGCTGGGATATGAGAGGAGAAGCTTTCCTTAGTACAAAAACGGTACCGATCATGGAAAATGGCTGTACTGCACTTAAAAAGATATTATAGATCATCACCTGGTCTGAATTCCCGGAAGCCTTAAACAGAAATGTATTAATAAACAGGTTTATAATTGTGACAAAACCAAGAAAACAAGAATTCATTTTAAGAAATGCCCTGAAGTTTTTATTCAGGCTTCGGATTTTTGCAATACCGCGGTCAAAAATAATTCTTCTCATTGTAAGTATCTCCTTCGCCAAAATGGCCGGTCACCAGAAGCAGTGATTTAAAAAAAGCAAACTTGCTTCGCTTGAGGATTCAGTGGGGTCTTGCACCCCCCACTGAACAAGGTTGTTATTTTAATTTGCCTCAATTCAGATCCCGCTTGTAAAAGCGGGAGATTTCTTGAAGCCTTGTTAAATTTCAATTTATTTATTAACTAAAGTATTCCACTCCAGCTTCAAATATTTTTTGATCTTTTTCTCCAGGTACATTCTTAGCCACATTTGTACCAATTCTTTCAGAATGACCCATTTTACCCAACACTCTTCCATCAGGACTTGTAATACATTCAATACCATGGATGGAGCCGTTGGGGTTAAATCTGCTGTCGTAGGTGGGATTTCCATCCATATCTACATATTGTGCGGCTATCTGACCGTTTCTGCCCATTATCTCAAGATCTTTTTCAGTGGCAACAAATCGGCCTTCACCATGGGATAAAGCTATAGTATATATATCTCCAAGGTTTACTTTGCTAAACCATGGTGATAATTTTGAGGTTATTATTGTACGAGCCATTGTGGAAACATGGCGCCCTATAGTATTAAACGTAAGAGTAGGACTGTCACTACTTAATTTCCTTATTTCTCCATATGGAAGCAGTCCCAGCTTAATCAATGCCTGAAAACCGTTACATATACCAAGCATCAGCCCATCACGGTTTTTTAGAAGATTCATGATGGCTTCGCTAACATATGGATTTCTGAAAGCTGTTGCAATAAATTTGCCTGATCCGTCAGGTTCGTCCCCTCCGCTGAAACCTCCGGGAATCATTACTATTTGAGATTTATTTATATTTTCTGCCATTTCTTTGATTGAGTCTTCTATATCTTTTGAGCTCATATTCTTTATTACCTGGATATTTACCAGGGCACCTGCTTTTTCAAAAGCTCTCATCGTATCATATTCACAGTTGGTTCCAGGGAAAACAGGTATATATACTCTCGGCTTGGCAAAGCTTTTTCTTACACTGGTTCTTTCTATTAAATTTCCGGATATTTTATCTGCAGGAGGATTATACATAAAAAGTTTTGGCTTTTCATTTATAAAATCATTTCTTGTAGGAAAGACTGATTCAAGAGGTTTTTCCCAATGGGAAAGTGCCTCCTCCAGACAGATATCTGTTCCGTTAACTGTTATTGCAGCTTTTTGCTGTGTGTATCCCAAAAGCTTAAAATCTACTCCCTCAAGAAGACTATCAGTATCCTCATCTCCCGGTAATTCTAGAATAATTGATCCATAGCCAGGAAGGAATAATTGCCTGTTTTCAATATTTTCGTTAAAAGCAAAACCTATTCGGTTTCCAAAAGCCATTTTGCTTATTGCCTCTGCAACTCCGCCGCACTTTACTGTACAAGAAGCAAGAACTTTTCTGTTAATTATAAGTTCATGAACTTTAACATAGTTTTTTCTCAATTGGTCAAAATCTGGCATTTCATTATGGTCTCTCTTAAGTGGAATTAGCACTACTTTACTTCCACACTGCTTAAATTCAGCAGATACAACTTTATCAGCATCTGCTATATCTACAGCAAAAGCAACCAGTGTAGGTGGAACATTCAGTTCATTGAAAGTTCCCGACATACTGTCCTTTCCGCCTATTGCGGGAATGCCCATTTCTTTCTGGGCTTTGAAGGCTCCAAGCAACGCACTGAAAGGTTTACCCCATTTTTCAGGGTTTTTACCCAGTTTTTCAAAATATTCCTGAAGACTGAGCCTTATTCTTCTGAAGTCTCCGCCCATAGCCACAATCTTAGAAACAGCTTCTATAACCGCATATAAAGCTCCATGGAAAGGACTCCATTCTGATAAGTAAGGATTAAAACCAAAAGTCATTAAGGTACCTGTTGTAGTATCCCCATCAAGTACAGGAATTTTTGCAGCCATACCCTCAGAAGGTGTCAATTGGTATTTACCTCCGAGAGGCATTAAAATTGTACCGGCTCCTATAGTGCTGTCGAACATTTCCACGAGACCTTTTTGACTGCATACATTCAATCTCTCAAGATTATTTAACCATGCAGATTTTAAATCACTTAATGAATTTTCCACTGTTTCAGGTATTTTATTAAAAAAGCTGTCGTTTTTGTCCGGTACCTTTATCTTTACTTGAGTTATTTGTTTTACTCCGTTTGTATTAAGAAATTCTCTTGATATATCAACAATTGTCTGGCCTCTCCATATCATTTTCATTCTGGGTTGCTCTGTTACAACAGCAACCGGAGTGGCCTCGAGGTTTTCTTCCTGAGCAGCATTTATGAAAGCTTCGACATTATCCTTGGATAATAAAACCGCCATTCTTTCCTGAGACTCGGATATGGCAAGCTCAGTCCCATCTAGTCCTTCATATTTTTTAGGTACTGCATCAAGATTTATTTCCAGTCCGTCAGCAAGTTCGCCAATTGCTACCGATACTCCACCTGCTCCAAAATCATTACATTTTTTTATCATTGTACTTACTTCAGGTTTTCTAAAAAGTCTTTGTATTTTTCTTTCTGTAGGAGGATTTCCCTTCTGGACTTCGGCTCCGCTAGTCATCAAAGACTCATCAGTATGAGCTTTAGAAGAACCTGTAGCTCCGCCGCATCCATCGCGGCCTGTTCTTCCACCCAGAAGAATTATTACATCACCGGGCTGTGGTTTTTCTCTTATTACATTTTTCTTAGGAGCTGCGCCAATTACTGCTCCTAATTCCAGTCTTTTAGCAACATACCCTTCATGGTATACTTCAGCAACCTGTCCTGTTGCTAAACCTACCTGATTTCCGTATGAACTGTATCCCGCTGCTGCCACTGTAGTTATTTTCCTCTGAGGTAGTTTCCCCGGCAAAGTATCTTCAATGCTGGCTCTTGGATCGCCACTTCCTGTTACTCTCATAGCCTGGTAAACATATGATCTTCCGGATAAAGGATCACGAATGGCACCGCCAAGACAGGTAGCTGCTCCGCCGAAAGGTTCGATTTCAGTAGGATGATTATGAGTTTCGTTTTTAAACATTACAAGCCATTCTTCATCCTTCCCGTCAACAATTACATTTACCACGATGCTGCATGCGTTAATTTCCTCAGACTCATCAAGATCTTTCAACATTCCCCTTTTTTTCATTTCTTTCATGGCTATGGTGGCAAGATCCATTAAAGTGATGTCCCTGTCTTTATCTTTATATACAAAATTTCTCGACTCAAGATAATCACCATAAACAGATTTTACTACATCACTGGCATATCCATCTTCAAATTTCACTTTCTCAATCTTTGTTAAAAAAGTAGTGTGCCTGCAATGATCTGACCAGTATGTATCAATAACTTTCATTTCAGTAACAGTAGGATTTCTCTTTTCCACATCCCTGAAATAGCTCTGACAGAATCTCAGATCCTCAATTGACATGGCAAAACCGGCTTCATTCATATATTTTTGCAGTTCTTCATTGCTCATATTAATGAAATTTTTAATTTCTTTTACATCTTCCGGTTTCTTTATTTTGGTTTTCAGAGTAAGAGGCTTTTCCAAGGATGCTTCTCTTGATTCCACAGGATTAATGCAGTATTTTTTTATATTTTCATATTCATCATCGCTTATACAGCCTTCAAGTATTATTATCTTCGCAACTTTTATTTCAGGTTTTTCACCGCAGGTTAATATCTGCACACATTGTGCTGCCGAATCGGCTCTCTGGTCATACTGCCCGGGAAGATATTCTATTGCTATAACTCTTGAATCGGGTGATATTTCCAGTTGCTCATTATATATAATATCAACCTGTGGTTCAGAAAATACAGTGTTTTTCGAAGCCTCAAACTCATTATCATCCATACCTTCGATGTCATATCTATTTATAACTCTTACAGATTCCAAACCAATTATTCCGAGGTTTTCCCTTAAATCATTATAGAGTTTTTGTGCTTCTATATTAAAACCCTGTTTTTTTTCTACAAAAATACGCCTAACAGTGTTTTTCATCTTCAAATCCTCCATTTTAAGGTTGTAATAGACATTCAAATTATAACATAAGGGTATTTTTGTGTAAAATGTTATGAAAAAATAATAAAATACGTGAATTTCTATTGATTTACATTGAGCTGATGTAGTGCTATTATATTATACAAACTAGAACCATTTATAATTTGCATATACATTAATGTACTAATTCTTCCGCGAAGTGATAATATTAGCTAATAAATATTGAACAATGAAAGGATGGTTATATGTCTGAACAAATTAAACAGATAGCCGCCAGAATTAAAGATCTGAGAGAAATATCAGGATTATCAATTGAAACTTTGGCACAAGAATTTAATGTACCGGTAGAAACTTATATTGAATATGAAAGCGGAAGTGTAGATATACCTGTGGGATTTCTACATAAAATTTCAAGCAGATTCAAAGTGGATATGACGGCTTTATTAACCGGAGAAGAACCAAAACTTAGAAATTATTGTGTAGTAAGAAATGGAAAAGGTGTATCTGTTGACAGAAGAAAAGCCTATAAATACCAGAATCTCGCCTATAATTTCTTGCATAAAAGAGCAGAGCCTTTTCTTGTAACCGTTGAACCTAAACCTGATGAATGTCCCCTGGAATTTAATGCTCATCCGGGGCAAGAATTCAATTATGTTCTTGAAGGTAAACTGAAGGTTGTTATTAATGGCTACGAATTAATATTAGATGAGGGGGACTCCCTCTACTTTGACTCCGGTTTGGAACATGGAATGAAAGCACTGAACGGAAAACCAGCAAAATTTTTAGCAATAATACTTTAAAATTGCTGTTTTAAGAATATTACAGAGCATTACCTAAATAAATTTGCTACAATGTCACATAATGTTAAAGAAAGAGGTTTTTGGAATGAATTTTATTAGTAGATATGTAACAAGAGAAGATTTTAAATCCTATGAAGATTTTGTATCAAATTTTAAAATAATAGTTCCAGAAAATTTTAACTTTGCCTATGATGTTGTTGACGAATATGCTGCTTTGGAACCAAATAAAAAAGCCATTGTATGGTGTGATGACAAGGGTGACGAAGCAACTTTCACCTTTGGACAGATTAAATATTATAGTGATAAAGCTGCAAACTTCTTTAAGTCAGCAGGTATCAAAAAAGGCGATGCCGTAATGCTGATACTTAAAAGACGTTATGAATTCTGGTTCTGCATTCTCGCATTGCATAAAATCGGTGCAATTTGCATACCTGCAACACATCTGCTTACAGCCAAGGATATTATCTACAGGTGTAATGCGGCAAGTATCAAAATGATTGTATCAGTTGCAGAAGATGAAGTAATAAAACATGTAGAGAATTCCCAGGCAGATTCACCAACATTAGAATCAAAAGTTTTGGTGGGTGGTTCCAAAGAAGGATGGATTGATTTTTATGCCGAATTGGAAAAAGCATCTGATTGCTTTGAAAGGCCTACCGGTGAAGACAGCATAAAAAACACTGATATATCACTAATGTATTTTACTTCAGGAACAACTGGAATGCCTAAAATGGTGCAGCATGATTTTACTTATCCTTTAGGCCATATAATAACAGCAAAATACTGGCAGAATGTACAGGATGACGGATTACACCTTACAGTAGCCGACACAGGCTGGGCTAAGGCTGTCTGGGGTAAAATCTATGGACAGTGGATATGTGGAAGCGCTGTATTTGTTTATGATTATGATAAATTTGTACCTAAAGAATTGCTGGATGTAATAATCAGGCACGGAGTTACAACTTTTTGTGCTCCACCCACAATATACAGGTTCTTTATTAAAGAAGACCTTAAAAAATATGATTTTAGTAAATTGGTACACTGTTCAATTGCAGGAGAACCATTAAATCCCGAAGTATACTATCAATTTTTAAAAGCAACAGGTCTTAAACTATCAGAGGGTTATGGCCAGACCGAATTAACACTTGCAATAGCAAATTATCCCTGGATAAATCCTAAACCAGGCTCAATGGGAAAACCTTCTCCTGGCTACGATGTAGATATTGTTAAAGAAGACGGGACTTCTTGTGATGTTGGAGAAGAAGGCCAGATTGTTATAAGAACTGATAAAAACGCACCTGTGGGTATGTTTAAAGGATATTACAGGGACGAAGAGCTTACCCGCAAGGTATGGCATGATGGGTTATATTATACCGGAGATATGGCATGGAAGGACGAAGACGGTTATTTCTGGTTTGTTGGAAGAGCTGATGATGTTATCAAGAGTTCCGGATACAGAATTGGTCCTTTCGAAGTTGAAAGCACTCTGTTGGAACACCCTGCCGTTTTGGAATGCGCGATAACAGGTGTACCTGATCCTATCAGGGGCAGTGTAGTTAAAGCAACTGTTGTTCTTGCAAAAGGTTACACTCCCGGTCCTGAATTGGTGAAAGAACTGCAGGAACATGTAAAAAATGTTACTGCTCCCTATAAATATCCAAGGATAATTGAATTTGTTTCTGAACTGCCGAAGACAATTAGCGGAAAGATCAGAAGAGTTGAAATAAGAGAACAGGATCGTAACAAGTAACCTTATGTTATAAAAAAGGATATATTTCTGTTTAAGTCAGAAATATATCCTTTTATTATGCTTATTTAATTTTCCAAAGTTACCAATTTTGTTAGTATTTGATTGCTTCTTTCAATAAATCTGGTCATTTCCTGAGCTTCCAGTTGCCTGTGGCTCATCATTGCCAGGTCATAGATATGCTGGCATAACATTTTAGCCTCTTCCCTTTTATCCTCTTTATCTTTAAACTTTAATATGGATTGTATAAGTATATTGCTGCTATTAAGTACCAAAGTTTCTTCTTTAGGCATTGAAGCAAATAAATCAGCATTTCCGAACATTCTGCTCATATCCTGAAGCCTTCTGGAATGCTCCGACAGGAGTATTACTGCAGGTATGGAAGCATCAATAAGGTTTTCTACCTTAACATTTAACTTATCGTTGCCTGTTGATTCTTTAAACAGTTTTTCCAGTTCGGCCGCCTCAGCTTTAACAGTTTCAGTATCCTTCCCTGCATCTGAATTCTTAAGGTTATCTGCCAGGTCAGAGTCTATTCTGCAGAATTTAATTTTATCATCTTTCATCTCAAGAAATTGAATAAAATGTGTATCAATCATGGAATTAAGTATCACTGCTTCCATATTGTGATCCTTAAACATTTTAATGTACTGTGCCTGCTGCTTTTCATCATTTACATAAAATACTTTTTCCTTATGTTTTTCCTTATTTCTTTCAATATATTCTTTAAGTGTAACATATTCACCATTAATAGTCTTATATATGATTATATCCTTGACTCTGTCATAGAATTTACTTTCACGGACACATCCATACTTAACGAAGGGGTTTATATCATCCCAATATTTATTATAATTCTCCCTTTCATTTTCATATAGTGAAATAAGCTTGTCAGCTACCTTTTTGGTAATATGTGATGATATCTTTTTAACATATCCGTCATTTTGGAGAAAACTCCTTGATACATTCAGAGGGAGATCGGGGCAATCGATGGTTCCCTTAAGCAATAAAAGAAACTCAGGAATAACTTCTTTTATATTATCAGCAACAAAAACCTGATTATAATATAGTTTTATCTGACCTTCCAATGATTCAAACTCATGTTTTAACTTTGGAAAATATAAAATACCTTTTAAATTAAAAGGATAATCCATGTTAAGGTGAATCCAGAATAATGGATCATTAAAGTCGAAGAACACCTTTTTATAAAATTCTTTATATTCTTCATCAGTGCAGTCTTTAGGGTTTTTCAACCATAAAGGATTCGTATCGTTAAGAGGTTTATTTTCTTCTTTACTTTCATCATCCTTTTTCTTTGTGGCATCTTCAAGGTATATTTCAAAGGGTAAGAATGAACAATACTTTAAAAGTATCTCCCTAAGCTTATATTCTTCAAGGAACTCTTCGCTATCTTTAGCTATATAAAGAGTGATTGTGGTACCTCTCTCTTTACGAGGGGATTCCTCCATTTCATATTCTACTCCCCCGGAGCTTGTCCAGGCTACTGCTGTCGCACCTTTCTGATATGAGAGCGTGTCGATTCTAACCCTGTCAGCCACCATAAATGCTGAGTAAAATCCAAGACCGAAATGCCCTATTATCTGGCTTCCTTCATCAGCTTTATCCTTGTATTTTTCTATAAATTCCTGTGCACCGGAAAATGCAATTTGGTTAATATATTTTTTTACTTCATCTCCTGTCATTCCTATACCGTTGTCAATAACCTGGATAGTCTTTAATTTCTTGTTGGTTATAACTTTAATATAGTATTTGGGATTATCCTCTATTTCAGCTTCTCCCAATGCAACCAGCCTTTTTAATTTGCTGATGGCATCATTGGAATTACTAACCAATTCACGAATAAAAATATCTTTATCAGAGTATAACCACTTTTTTATTATAGGGAGGATGTTTTCAGTATGAATTGATAAAGTCCCCTTTTCATGAGACATTATTAAGACGCTCCTTTCCTGTAACTATAGTAAGCCTTATTCAAGTAAATGTGAAACTTTGATTTACTATTTAGAAATCTTTACTAATTATATTACAACTACAGTAAATTAATTGTCAAGGAGATTTTAGCACTCTCTGGACATGAGTGCTAACAATTTTGAACAATATCTTTTTAATATATTCTTATAAAATATTGTTAATATGAGCAAAATCACTCCAACTAATACTATTGTCCCACCAGGTTTCAGGTTTGTATAAAAAGATATAAATAGGCCTGAAAATGTAGAAATCAATGAAAATATTATGGAAAGAACCAATGTGTTTGCAAAACTTTTGCCCACTTGCATTGCAGTAGATACCGGAATAACCATTAAGGAGGATATTATCAGTGCGCCCACTGTTCTGGAGGATATTGAAATTGCTATTGCGGTAAGCAATGTAAATAAAAAATTTATGGACGACACGGGAATACCTGCAAGCCTTGATGATTCTTCATCAAAAGCAATATAAAATAATGGCTTATATAAGACAATTATAGTTAATAATATTATTACACTTAAAACAGAAACCAGTATTACCTCAAAATTGCTAATTGCAACTATACTGCCAAAAAGAAAGTTGTTAAAAGTCGCACTGCTTTTAATAAATCCTGATAATACACCTGCAAGTCCTATACCTGCTGATGTAATAATTGCTATTGCTATCTCAGAATAATTGGTAAATGACTTTCTTATTTTTTCTATACTTAAGGCTGCAATCACAGAAAAAGCCGTTGCTCCTAAAATAGGGTTAATACCTGCAATAAGTCCCACTGCTACACCTGCTAACGATGTATGGGAAAGGGAATGGCCTATCATCGACAGCCTTTTCAACAATATAAAAATCCCTATGCATGGTGCTATGATGGCAATTAAGCCGCCCACAAGAAATGCTTTTATCATAAAATCATATTTAAATATTTCCATCATTTTGCCCCATTCCTCCAGCTGCAATTACCGCAATTATATTTTATTATATTTATGTTTACTCTATGTCCATAGAGGTTTGTCAATAAATCACCAACATTATCCACATCAGGGTTACATATTACAAGTTTCCTGTTGCTCATAATAGCCAGCTTATTTGCATGTGAAGTAATGGCACCAATATCATGAGTCACCATTACTACGGAAATTTTCATTTCTTTATTAAGTTTTGCAAGAAGACAATATACAGCTTCTTCTGAAGCAGCATCCATACCTGACATGGGCTCATCCAGAAATATAAGTTCAGGCTGGCTGACAAGCACTTTTGCTATAAATACCCTCTGTTGCTGACCTCCAGATAAATTTCCTATCAACCTTTTTTTATAATGCTGCATTCCTACTATTTCCAGTGCCTTGTCTATTTCCTCTTTATATGCTTTTTTACTGATTTTCATCTTTTTTATTCTGGAATATAAATTGGCACCAACAATTTCTTCTACTGTAGCAGGAAAACTGTTATTAAAATTTGCGGCTCTCTGAGGTATATATCCAACCTTGCCCCACTGATCAAATTTCTCAATTTTTTCACCCAGTAATTTTATTTCACCTTCAAGGGGTTTTAGAACTCCTAACATCAACTTTATTAAGGTGCTTTTTGCAGATCCGTTAGGACCAATTATTCCCAGGTAGTCACCTTTGTTAACATGAAAAGTGACATCATCTAATACATTTAACTCTCCATAACTAAATTTTAGGTTTCTGACATCTATAACCCTGTCCATATAATATTCTTGCCTCTTCAATTTTCAATTATTTTAAAGCTGCTTCAAGAGATTTTAAATTTTCCATCATTATACTAAAATATTCCTTACCTTCATTAATATCTTTTTCACTTAAACGTCCAAGCGTATTGAGGGGCATAATTTTAATGCCTGCTTCCCTGGCTATTGCTTCTGCCACTTTTGTATTTGAGTTTTCTTCATAGAAAATTACCTTTACATCATTCTCACGTATAAAGTTCACAATTTCAGCCATTTTCCCGGGAGAAGGTTCAGAATCAATGCTTAATCCATCAACTGCCACCTGATTCAAACCATAGGCATGACATAAATATCCAAAAGCGCCATGGGTTACAACCAAATTCTTTCTTGAAAACTCAGATATTGCTTTTCTATAGGTGTCATCAAGTTCATCCATCTTCTTTGAATAATTTAAAAAGTTTTCTTCATAATATTCTTTATTTTTAGTATCTGCTTCTATAAAAGCCTCTTTTATAGCCTCCATTTGTTTTTTAGCATTTTGTGGGCTCAGCCAAACATGAGGATCATAGTATTCATCATCTTTATCACCGTTATGGCTGTGTTCAGCTGCACTCTCTAACAGATCAATTTCTTTTGAAGTATCTACAATCACCATTCTGTTATTTTTTAATGTATTTAATATGCTCTCTGCCCATGGCTCCATTCCTGCTCCGTTATAAATAAAAACATCCGCCTTCTCAAGAGTACTTATGTCCTGTGGACCTGGTTCCCATTCATGAGGTTCGGAAGAGGAAGGTATTAATATCCTTAATTCAATTCTATCTCCTCCGATTTTTTTTGCCATATCGTACATGGGATAAAAACTTGTATATACAATTATCTTACCATTTTCAGACAGGTTACTTGATTTTTCAATATTGCTGCATCCAAAAAACAAAGTTGAAATACTTAGATATAATACAACTAAAATTATCCAATATATAATAATACCTTTTTTATATTTCTTCATTAATATGTATCCTCCTGTTTTATTATTACCATCTAATTTGTTTTTTGCAAGTGAGATCTCCCCACTTTTGCAAAATTTT
Source organism: Clostridiaceae bacterium (assembly GCA_012840395.1). Classification (NCBI taxonomy): domain Bacteria; kingdom Bacillati; phylum Bacillota; class Clostridia; order Eubacteriales; family Clostridiaceae; species Clostridiaceae bacterium. The sequence continues at coordinate 15,926 of DULL01000005.1, forward strand.
TTCCCCAGGCACCGGTGGGGAATTTTTATGTAAACCCAGTGACTTTCCCGTAAGTTTTTTATGTGTTTAGTACAGCTTCGCGAA
>DULL01000006.1 GCA_012840395.1 Clostridiaceae bacterium
GAAGGAAATCATGTCCGGGAAGATATCGATGAAGTGGCTGATTTTGTTCCTATTGATTTTATCTTGAATGTAGTGCTGGATGAAAATAAAAATATAATTAAAGCAGTCGCGGGGCACTATATTAAAGCGCACAGGGAAGGCTGCCGTTTTCTGGACTCAATTTATAAAGTTAAAATACCTGATAAAGCTGATATAGTAATTGTATCACCAGGAGGATATCCAAAAGATATAAATCTTTACCAGGCACAAAAGGCTCTTGATAACTCTGCTCATGCAGTAAAGGACGGAGGAATAATAATTCTTGTGGCTTCGTGCAAAGAAGGATTAGGAGAAAGTGTATTTGAAAGGTGGATGTTAGAAGCAGAATCATCCGAAAGTATGATAACTAAAATACATAATAAATTTGAGCTTGGGGGACATAAAGCAGCGGCTATTGCAATGGTTTTAAGAAAAGCCCGAGTATTTCTTGTATCTGATATGGAAGCAGATTTTGTAAGGAAACTATTTCTTGAACCATATACTAATGTAAAAGACGCAATAACATGTGCATTTAACCAGCTTGGCAATAATGCCAAGGTGCTGGTTATGCCCTATGGAGGTTCCACATTACCAATAATTTAAATGTGATAGAATAGCATAATAGCAAAAATGTATAAAAATGTATAATAGGATATAAACAATTAAGGTACAATATAATAAGATAATAAAGTGCTGTTATAAATTTTAAAGTTTATTTTAAGCTTTTCTTTGTGAAGTTTCTGCATAAGGGTTCTTTACAGGTTTTATGAGTATTATAGTTATAATTATTCTGTATACCTGAGAGTTTCTTTTTATGCCTATATTTATTTTTTATGTCTATATATTTAAAAGTCATGTACTTGAGAGCCAATAAGAGCCATATACTCAAAAGTCTATATACTCAAAAGTTATCTGTTTTTCTAATTCGGCAATTTCGGAATAATCCGCAGGTTGGGTGCCTGAAGTTAAAACATTGGCTGTTGCTGTAGCCATTGCCAGTTTTACGGATTTATCAAAACCTAAGCCCATATCAATGGAGTGAGCTAGGGCAGCTACCATAGCGTCACCGGCTCCAACAGTACTTTTAACATCAACTTTTATGCCCCTTGAAAAGATAGAGCATGTTTTATCCAGAAAAAGTGCACCTTTCTCTCCAAGAGAAACTACGACAATTTCTATACCGTACTTATTGATGAGACTTCTGGCAAGATTTACAGCCTGCTTAATACTTTTTACGGAAGTATTAAAAAGTTTCTCTAATTCATTTATGTTAGGTTTTACAAGAAAAGGGCCGGCTTGAACTCCATATTTTAGTAGTTCATCATCAGCATCTAATATTGTCTTAGCTCCAATATCTTTTGCAGACATTATCCATTGGTAATATATATTTTTATGTATGTTTTTTGGAGTACTTCCTGAAAAAACAACTATAGAGTCCTTATTCAGAATTCTAAACAATTTTTCTTTCAGCATGTCAATATATTTTACATCAACATCCGGACCAGGTTCATTAATATCTGTATTGGTTTTTCTGACCTTATCAATTATTTTCAAATTGGTTCTGGTATCCTTTTCCATAAAGATAAAATCGTTATCGACACCATAATGATCAAGATATTCTTTAATAAACTTGCCAGAAATTCCTCCCAGAATTCCTAGAGCCTTACTCTTTCCTCCAAGGCTTAGGATAACTTTTGAAACGTTGATTCCTTTTCCGCCGGCATCTAGTCTAACGGATGAGACTCTATTAAGAGTTCCGACTTCAAAATTATCTATTTCTATAGTCTTATCTACGGCAGGATTAAGTGTAATAGTATAGATCATTTATTTTTCCTCTATTTGTTTTCTTTTTATTTTCTTTATTTTCATGCTTATTTTTGCATCTTGTTAATATTTTATATTAATATTTGTTTTATGAAAATAGACAACAAACTATCTGTATAACGCTTTATGATTACTTTATATTGGCTGCGCTTTGTATTATTTTGTATTCGGAACTTGAACTTTCGAGTATTGCAGAAATTAAGAATTTCCAGTTTAGCGAAGCGAATCATTTACAATGAGAAGTGAATATGATAGCCGTATGAAGGCGATATCACAAGGTTTAAATGCATATTATCCCTGACATCAAATCATGTTCACAGAGGCTTGTTGTCAATGATAAACTGGAAATTCTTCGGAACCTAAATGCTCGGATTCTATTTTGCCGAAAACATATTATTTTTCTCAGTATATAAAAGTTTATGGATATGAAAGTATTGTATTATTCACGCATTTTTATAAAAGCATGCAGTATTTTATATATATAATAATGTGATAGAATTAATCTAAATAAACTTGTAGAAGTTATTAGAAAGTATTTGAAAGCATTAGAAAGCATTGGAAAGTTTATATTAGAGGATGCTATGAATAAGAATCATATGAGTAAAAATAATTTGTATAAAAACCATATGAATAAGAACATTAAGAATACCGTTTTTAACTGTTCAGTAAAAGTAGAGGATACTTATTTCTATATTTCGCTAGATAAAAACTTTTTTGAGTCAGTGCCATGGCCTGTTGCACTTCATAACCATGCTTCCTACGAAGTACATATTATTAAAACCGGAGAATATAAGTTTTATATTGATAACATTTATGGAGAAGAGATTATTCTGAGAAGCGGAAACTGCTGTATTATAGGCCCAAATATTTACCATTCAAAGGGAAACGCTTTACATGAAGGATCATGTAGATATATTTTTAGATTTGAGTGCTATCCCAGCAGTGGAAAAGTTTCAAAAATTGTTCAATGCTTAAACATTATAAACAAATTTTATTTATTGAAATCGTGCATAAAAGAGATCAAATTAATAGAAGAAATTATATCTGAATTTGAAAACAGGCAGATCGGGTATATGACTGCAATAAACAATCTATTTTCCCAACTTATTTTAACCTTGTTGCGAAATATTTCTGGAAAAAGAGAATTTTCAGACTCAGAAGATAAGGATATAAGATTTAAAACCATGAGCGATGACAGAACAACTACGATAGACGGTTTTTTTGTTTTTTGCAAGTGAGATCTCCCCACTTTTGCAAAATTTTTTCCCCAGGCACCGGTGGGGAATTTTTATGTAAACCCAGTGACTTTCCCGTAAGTTTTTTATGTGTTTAGTACAGCTTCGCGAA
>DULL01000007.1 GCA_012840395.1 Clostridiaceae bacterium
AACTCGCTTACGCTCGCCCTTGACATCCTCAGACATAGTAAATAAATGTAAAATATAGAAATTTAAAGAAAGGAGAATCTAACTTAGAAAAGCTGAAAAATTGTCTTGACAATGGGGGGCATTATATATTATATATATTATAGAAGCAAGGGGGTTAAGCAGTGGGAAAATCACATTTAATACACAGAAAGGACCCAAAGCAGTAGGGCCATACTCAACAGCAGTAGTACATAGAGATACAATATACCTTTCGGGGATGTTGCCAATAGATCCCCAAAACGGCAAATTAATAGATGGAAGTATAGAAGATCAAGCTCATCAAGCATTCAAGAATATTAAAACTGTATTAGAGGAATTAGAAAGTGACCTTACACAGGTATTGAAAGTTACTTTATTTCTTGCTGATATGAATGATTTTAAAGCCGTTAATGAAGTTTATAAGGATTATTTCGGCCCGAACTTTCCTGCAAGATCTGCTGTTCAGGTAGCCAGGCTGCCTTTAGATGCAAGAATTGAAGCGGAAGTTACAGCGGCAAAATAAATCCTATATCATATTAAGTTCTTAGAAGGAAAATGGAAAATTTGAAAGCTTATTGTTTATATTGTAAAACAGGCTCTGAGGGCGTTATAGCACGAAGAGCTGTTGAACTGTTTAATGGCGCTGTAGCTTATGCTCCGGTACGTGTTGTGCAGGAAAAAAGAAAGGGAGTTTGGGAAGAACGGGAGCAAATACTGATTCCTGGGTATGTATTTCTATATTTGGAAGAGGAAGCAGACTTAAGTATTATTAGAGATTTAGCAGGAGCATACAAGATACTCCAGTATCAGACAGGCTTAAGGGAACTTGTTGGTTCAGATTATGAATATGCTTCCTGGGTGTACAAGCATAAAGGCAGGATAGGACCTTCTAAAGCACTGATAGAGGGAAGTATTGTTAGAGTAGTAGATGGACCACTATCAGATGGTATTGGTAAGATAATTAAATTGGATCGGCATAAGCGCCGGGCTTGGGTTGAATTTGATTTTGATGGAAAGATACAGAAGGTTTCGCTTAGCGTTGTAGATATAAACGTCCTGTAAGAATTGATCATCGACTCGTGCGTGTCAAGGGTTGCGGGACTTTATAGTGAAAAGGACAGGTAGTGTAAGGGAAGCTTACACGAAAGGGCGAAGCTATACATAAAGCTATACATATTGGTGGAAAAAAATGGAGATTGAAAATATAGTTATTAGATATAAAATAGAGAAAGAATTGTATTCTGTGAGGAGTGTTAATGGGGGATAAGATGTATTTTTCTAGCCCTCGTATGAGTGTTGAGGACTATGAAATGCAGTATATAAATAGATGTTTTTATTCAATTTTTTACCGAAAATTCTTATGAATATAAAGCTACTGGCGATGAGGATAAGTTCCTTACAAAACAATAGCTATTATGTTATTATCTTTAACTCATCAAGGTTTACATGATTTTATAGTTTACGATTAGAGGCATTATATGAGTGAAAAAAATAGAATTTATTTATCATCGCCAACAATGCATGGTGATGAACAGAAGTACATACAGGAAGCATTTGATACAAACTGGATTGCTCCGTTAGGCCCAAATGTTGACGGTTTTGAGCGAGAAATGGCGAAATATGTCGGAATTAAACATGCAGTAGCTTTAGTATCCGGCACATCCGCATTGCATTTAGCAGTGAAATTGGCCGGTGTCAAACCTGGAGATATTGTCTTTTGTTCAGATCTGACATTTGCCGCTACTGTAAATCCGATTACATATGAAGGCGGAATACAGGTTTTTATTGACTCCGAGAGAGATACTTGGAATATGGATCCAAGAGCTTTGGAAAAAGCATTTAAAAAGTACCCCACTTGTAAATGCGTGATTGTTGCTAATCTGTATGGTGTTCCGGCAAAGCTCGACGAAATTTGTTCTATTTGCGATGCTTACGGTGCAATTTTAATTGAAGATGCCGCTGAGAGTCTTTCCTCTACATATAAAGGTAAACAAACAGGTACGTTTGGCAAGTACGGAATTTTCTCGTTCAACGGCAATAAGATTATCACCACCTCTGGAGGAGGTATGTTGGTCAGCGACGATGAAGAAGGGATAAAAAAAGCTCGCTTCTGGTCAACACAATCGCGTGATCCTGCTCCTTGGTATCAACACAGCGAGATAGGCTATAACTACCGCATGAGCAATATTGTCGCAGGAATTGGGCGCGCTCAGCTCCTGCACCTAGATGAACATAGGAATTTAAAAGAAAAGATTTATCGTAGGTATGAATCCGGATTTAAAGGATTGCCGATTAAGATGAATCCCTATCTTGAATGTAGCCAACCCAACTTCTGGCTGAGTTGCATCACGATAGATAGAGGAGCGAATATATCACCTGAAAAAATACGATTGGCGCTTGAGAAGGAAAACATCGAGTCCCGGCCTATATGGAAACCAATGCACCTACAGCCGGTATTTTCAGGTTATGATTTTATTAGTGTGGAAGGTGACGTCGGAGGAGATATTTTCGGACGTGGTTTATGTTTACCCTCGGATATTAAGATGACGGTAGAGCAGCAAGATAGGGTAATAGAAGTAATTAGAAGTTGCTTTCTTATGTTTGCAGGAGGAATGTAAAATGTCAAAAGTAATCATTATTGGAGCAAGTGGCCATGGTAGAGTGATAGCTGATATTGTTCGTGCCTCTGGAGATGAAGTTCTTGGCTTCCTTGATGATGATTTGAGTTTGACTAATATACTTGGCTCAGTCGCTGATTCGAAAAAATATCCGAATTTAGAATTTATAATTGGAATAGGAAATGCAGAAATAAGGGAAAAAATATCTCGATTGCCTTTAAAATGGTATACTGCGATTCATCCAACTGCGGTAATTTCTCCAACGGCAGTTATTGGTGAAGGAACGGTTATAATGGCGAATTCCGTTATAAACAATGGAGCCAGCGTTGGTAGGCATTGTATTTTAAACACGGCGTCCGTTGTTGAACATGATAGCATTTTATTTGATTATGTACATGTTTCTGTTGGAGCCAAATTAGGAGGAACTGTGTCTATTGGTAAAAGAACATGGGTTGGAATTGGTGCTGTAGTAAGCAACAATATCTTTATCTGTGGAGACTGTATCATTGGTGCTGGTTCGGTTGTTGTTAAGGATATTAACATTCCAGGCACATATTTTGGCATACCTGCAAAGTTGCATATTAAGGAATAATTCTTAGTTTAGAGAGAGAAATGAGCATATGAAACTATTAATAATTGCACCACATGCGGATGATGAAATCATTGGCGTTGGTGGTACCATAATTAAAAATGTTACCGAAGGTAATGAAGTGTTTGTGTGTATTGTCACACGTGGAGTTAAACCTCTATTTTCGGATGAGTATATGAAATGCCTGAGAAAAGAAACAGTTACATGTCATAAAACTATTGGTGTTAAGAAAACAATTTTCTTAGAATTTCCTTCTGTAATGCTTGAGGAACAACATAGGTTTGAGATTAATAGAAAAATCCTTGATGTAATTAAAGAAACACAACCTGATGAAGTCTACATACCTCATATCGGAGATATGCAAAAGGATCACCAAATCGTTGCAGAATCAGCCATGGTTGCATTGCGCCCGAAATATTCGTTTACTCCGAAGAAAGTTAGTGTAAAATTACTTTGGGAAAAAACCAAAAAATAAAAGATAAGAGTATCTCTCCTGTGATATCATGTAATTTATGAAGAACCACAATAATCACAGAAAAGGAGATACTCTTATGAAACTAATTATACAGGAAATCATAGAAAAAATCAGTAGTAGTTTTGAAAAAGAGCTAGAAAAACTAATAAGAGAAAAAAGAGACATATCCGAATTTATATTAGCCACAAAGAAGACGTTGGATGATATAGGAGTAACCTTAGTTGCAGAGGC
>DULL01000008.1 GCA_012840395.1 Clostridiaceae bacterium
AACTCGCTTACGCTCGCCCTTGACATCCTCAGACATAGTAAATAAATGTAAAATATAGAAATTTAAAGAAAGGAGAATCTAACTTAGAAAAGCTGAAAAATTGTCTTGACAATGGGGGGCATTATACTTCTATTAATAACATCTTTAGTCCTCATTCCCATTTTTATATCCTTTGCAATTCGTGAAATTAATGCTTGTTCTGAACATACTAGAGAAAATTTATATAATATATAATCATGTTTTTCTAACCTGGACAGCACATCATCAATAATACTTTGCTCATGCATTACCCAACAAAAAATAATATTTTCATACACTGAGCATGAAATAAAATTATTTATGAGATAACAAATATTATCAATTACCATATTTTTAGTTTCATCGTTCACAATAAAAGGAGACATGTCCCAACACCAATCACCATCCAGAAAAACACAATTTGGTAAAAGTTTTTGCAATTCTCTGCTTGTTGCTGTTTTCCCTACGCCCATAGTTCCATTTATAAAAATTAGATTTTTCATTTTATACTCTCCAATCTCAAAACTTAAATATTCCCTAATTCATAAAATTCTACAACTGGACATGGGATATATATTATGCCATACTATGTAATTATTCTTTACCGTTTCTAACTAATATACATATTCTGCATGACTTACTAAAACATCTCCGATTCCATTTGGTGTCTAATATATTATATCATTTATTATTAATAATTCATCAAAAATAAAAACCGCCAAAGGGAATGAACCCCCTGACGGTTGGGTAACTCGTAAACAAACTTTGTAAGTTTGAACAAACTCGTGTGTAATGAAACAAATATTATCTCTTTGAAAACTGTGGAGCCCTACGAGCTTTTTTGAGCCCATATTTCTTTCTTTCCTTCATTCTTGGGTCTCTTGTAAGGAATCCAGCCTTTTTTAAAGCTGGTCTAAGCGACTCATCAGCAACAGTAAGAGCTCTTGCAATGCCATGCCTTATTGCTCCTGCCTGGCCAGTGAATCCACCTCCAACTACCTTACAAAGCACATCATATTTACCTTCTGTTCCAGTAAGTACTAAAGGCTGCCTAACTATAACCTTTAATGTCTCCAAACCAAAATAATCATCTATACTTCTTTCATTAATTATTATTTTTCCATCTCCAGGTATTAGTCTGACTCTTGCAATGGATTTTTTTCTTCTTCCAGTACCGCAATATTGCACTGTTGCCATTTTAACATACTCCTTCCTTCAAACTAAATATTCAAGTCCAGAATTTCTGGTTTCTGAGCCTGGTGTTTATGCTCGCTTCCTTTGTACACTTTAAGCTTCTTAAACATAGCTCTTCCCAAACTATTCTTAGGAAGCATACCCTTCACAGCAATTTCTATTGCACGTTCAGGCCTTCTCTTCAGAAAATCTCTATACTTGATTTCTTTTAGTCCTCCAGGATAGCCAGTGTAATATCTGTGATATTTTTGATCAAGCTTTTTCCCTGTCAATATAACCTTTTCTGCATTGAGAACAATTACATGATCTCCTGTATCTACATGTGGGGTATATTCAGGTTTATGTTTACCTCTTAATATTTTTGCAACTTCACTTGCCAGCCTTCCCAGTGGCTTGCCTTCCGCATCAACTACATACCATTTCCTCTGGATTCCTTCGGCTTTTGCCACATAAGTCTTCATTGAGCTTTCTAACCTCCTAACAACAATTCTTATTCTGTTTATAGTATAGTAATTATCACCTTTTAGCTCTATTTATTAGAACTATTTATAAACCAAATTTTCGACACTGTATTATTCTAATACAGGTATATATAACATGTCAAGCTTAATTTGCTGATATTTTAATTTATCTTTTATTTTCTCTATTATTTAAGTGTATTATTACTATTACTCTAAAATAATCCTGCTTCATTTATTAGATTTAATAAAAAACCTGCGCCAGATAGAGCCCGTGTGCAGGGGCTGTTATTCCCGCATTGCTTCTGTCACGGCTCTCCAAAATTGCAGGAATTGAATCCGGACAAATTTTACCTCTTCCCACCTCAACAAGAGTACCCGCTATAATCCTAACCATATTATAGAGAAACCCGTTTCCAAGTACATCAATTTCTATTATTTTTTGCTTTTTTACCAGGGTAATATCCATTATAGTTCTAATACTTGTCTTTGTTGTGCTTCCCGCGGCCCTGAAAGCAGTAAAATCATGAGTGCCTTTCAAATAGGTTGATGCGCTCTCCATTAAAGATATATCCAAAGAATAAGGCACATGCCATGCCCTGTTCCTTAACAGGGCTGAGGGAAAAGTAGAATTATAAATATAGTATAAATATCTTTTCGCTTTTGCATGAAATCTCGCATGGAAATCAGGGCCTGCTTCCTCAGATGATACAATTACAATATCGTCGGGAAGTACGCTGTTTAAAGCAAAGGAGAACTTTTCGGCAGGTATTTTTGAATTGGTGTAAAAATTAGCTACCTGTCCTAAAGCATGAACTCCCACATCAGTTCTGCTCGAACCAATAAGGTTACAATCTTCTCCTGTCAGTTTCTTTATACATTTTTCTAAAGTATCCTGTACCGTAACAGCATTAGCCTGGGTCTGCCAACCATGGTAACCCGTACCGTCATATTCTATCGTTAGCTTTATATTTCTCATCAGTATACAGTCTCCTAATAAGTATCCTAAACAGCATTCTATCTGTATCCTAATCTCTGCCCAGCATGGCAGCTCCTACTATTCCTGCATCATTTCCCATTTTTGCTGTTCTTATTTCCATTGAAGAATTGCCCTTAAACAACATGTATTTATTAACCATTTCTCTTATGGGCTTCAACAGATATTCCCCTTGTTTGGAAATACCTCCTCCGATTACTACTACCTGCGGACAAAAAATATTAACAGTATTGATTATACCTTCAGCCACGTATGTGTAATAACGGTTTATTACTTCGACAGCCGTGCTATCTCCTGCTTTTGCTGCGTCAAAAGCTACTTTTGCATTAATCTTAGAAAGATCACCTTCAACCAATCTGTATATCAGAGAATCAGGGTTTTTTCTAATCGCTTCCTTCACCTGCTCTATCAGTGCAGTCGCCGAAGCATACACTTCCCAACATCCTGATCTGCCACAATTGCACTTTTTCCCTCCCATTGCGATAACCATATGTCCCAGCTCAGCACCGGCATTATTCATACCGCTGTAAATCCTGCCGTTGATAATCACTCCGCTCCCTATCCCGGTTCCTAGAGTAATAGTTACTGAATGGTCTACATCTTTTGCCGCTCCTGCTACACTTTCTGCAAGAGCTGCACAGTTCGCATCATTATCAAGTATGACAGGCAAATTGATATATCTTTGGATTCCTGCTCTTAAGTTTTTATTTGACAGATTAGGAATATTATTTGCATATATAAGAGTACCATCCTTATCATTAACAATGCCGGGGCAGCCTATTCCTATGCTTTTCACACTGGTTGTTTCTATCCCGTAGTCATCGATAACTTGCTTAGCCAGCATAGCCATATCTTTTATAATTTCATCAGCAGGTCTTTCTTTTCCTGTACTTGTGCTTGCTTTTGCTAGTATTTTCCCCTGCTTATCAACCAGACCTGCTGCAATTTTTGTGCCTCCAAGATCAATTCCTACATAATACATAAATACCTCCTGAAAGGCCATTAGTATTAATCCATATATATCAGCATATACGACCCATATATATCAGTATCTACATTTAGCCATATTGGCCATACATTTTTTAAGCATATTGAATATACATTACCAGAACTGAAAATAATAGCATAATTATTATCATCAACACATCAATCTGTGTTATTTTCAATTGTTTCATCCTGGTTCTTCCCGTACTTCCCCTGTAGCATCTTGCTTCCATGGCAGTTGCTAATTCATCGGCTCTTCTGAAAGCACTTACAAATAAGGGTACAAGTACAGGAATAAAACTTTTTGCTCTTTCAACAAGATTCCCGGTGTCAAAGTCAGCTCCTCTGGCTGACTGGGCTTTCATAATTTTATCAGCTTCTTCTAAAAGAGTAGGGATAAATCTTAAAGCAATAGTCATCATCATAGCGATTTCATGAGCTGGAACACCTATTCTTTTAAATGGTCCCAGAAGCTTTTCAATTCCATCTGTCAGCATTATGGGGGTGGTTGTAAGGGTAAGCAAAGAAGCAGATACTACAAGCAGTACAAGTCTTATTGACATTTTTGCAGCTGTATCCAGTCCTTCATATGTTATTGTTATAAACCCGTATTCAAATATGGGTGTTCCATCCACAGTAAATATATTTATAATGGTGGCAAATAACAGAATAACTATTATTGGCTTCATTCCTCTGAGTGCATATCTTAAGGGAATACCTGAACCTATTATTCCTATCAGGGTAAATAATACCACCATTAATAACCCCAGATATGTGGTTGTCAAAAAAATAATTACCATATATAAAAGTACGAGAATTATCTTAACCCTGGGGTCTGTTCTATGCAAAAATGAATCCCCTGGTATATATTGACCTAATGTAATATCTTTAATCATTCCGGCTTCACCTATAATTATTAATACAATTTTTGTTTAGCTTTCAGATGCTTTAAAATTTCGTCTTTTGCCTGCTTTACAGTAAATATATCTGTTCTTATACTGGGAATATATTGTTTTAATCTTTTCATCAGATAAGTTATCTGGGGCGCAGATAGCCCAATATTCTCTAACTTTTCTATATTGCTGAACACATCTTTTATGGAGCCATCCATTTCAATCTGTCCTTTATTCATGACAATTACCCTCTCCACAAGCTTTGCGACATCCTCCATACTGTGTGAAACCAATATTATTGTGATTCCCCTGATGCTGTGCAGATCCTTAATTAACTGGAATATTTCATCTCTTCCCTTTGGATCCAGGCCTGCAGTAGGTTCATCCAGTATCAATATACTGGGATTCATTACAAGCACTCCTGCAATAGCAACCCTTCTCTTCTGTCCTCCGGATAAATCAAAGGGAGATTTATCTAAAATGGATTCATCTAAACCAACTGAATTTATTGCACTAATAACGTTATCCCTTATTATTTCCTTGTCTAAATCCTGTTTAACCAGCCCGAAGGCAATATCCTTATATACTGTTTCCTCAAAAAGCTGGTGTTCTGGATATTGGAACACGATTCCTACTTGTTTTCGCAATTCTCTGAGATTCTTGTTACAAATATTTTCCCCATTTATTATTACTTTTCCGCTGGTAGGCTTAAGCAAACCGTTAAAATGCTGTACAAGAGTCGACTTGCCAGAGCCTGTATGTCCAATTATCCCTACAAATTCTCCGCTATTTATAGTAAAACTAACGTTCTTTAAAGCTTCCTTTTGAAAAGGACTACCCTTCATATATATATGTGAAAGATTCTCAACTACAATCGACATCCTAAACTCCTGATTCTGACACTGTCTGATAATATTCTGTATTCATCGCATAAAAAATATATAAATCATTTTATCACAGTTTATTTGAATTTCAATCATCATGCCCTAGACAATAGAAATAATTTGTGATAAAAAATACAGGTAGTAAGTTTTAATTTGATGGAATGCGAACGTGCTGGAATAAAGGTAAGATAATATAGCTTAAAGAAAGGAATATGTAAGTGAAAGAACATTATTATTCAGAAAATCCTGAATCAGAAATAAAAGAAATTACTTTTGACTATCAAATTAAAAATGTTTCATTAAAATTTACCTCTGTAAGCGGAGTTTTTTCATTTAAAAATAAAATTGACAAAGCTTCTGAGCTACTGATAAAAAGTTTTTATCCTTCAGGTAAAATGCTTCTTGATATGGGTTGCGGATACGGTGCAATAGGCCTGTTTTTAAAAGCCCTTTTCCCTAATCTGCTTGTTGTTCTGTCTGATATAAACAACAGAGCCGTGGAATATTCTATTTTAAATGCTAGAAATAACAATCTCCAGGTCAAAGTTATACAAAGTAACTTATTTTCCAATTTATCCGGATTGAGATTCGATGATATCGTAACTAATCCTCCAATTGCCGCTGGGAAAAAACTTAATACAGATCTAATAAATAAATCCCATGATTACTTAAATACAGGCGGAGCCTTATGGCTTGTTGCTTATCATAACAAGGGAGGATCTACTTATAAAAATATTATGAAAGAAAGATTTGGCAATGTGGAAGACATTGAAAAAAGTGGCGGTATCAGAGTATATAAGTCGATAAAACTTTAGAAGCCTCATCTACATCCAATATATCAAGAGGGAATTGATATCCTTCTTTATTTAGTTCATAAAAAAGCTCTGTTATCTGAGGAATATCCAGACCCAAGCTCTTTATTTCCTCAACATTTGAAAAAACCTGTGCAGGACTTCCATTAACAACAATACGGCCTTCATCAATAACAATAACTCTGTCAGCCATGCTTGCCTCATCCATATGGTGAGTAATATGGATAATGGTAATATTCTCTTCTTTGTTTAACTTCTTTAAAACCTGCATTAACTCCTTTCTTCCAATAGGGTCCAGCATGGAAGTAGCTTCGTCAAGTATAATACATTTAGGCTTCATAGCTAAAATACCAGCTACTGCAACCTTTTGCTTTTGACCTCCTGACAGGAGATGAGGTGCATGTTTCCTATATTCCCACATTCCCACAGTTTTTAGTGAATCATCAACTCTTTTGCGTATTTCTTCGGGCGGTATCCCCAGGTTTTCCGGACCAAAAGCTACATCATCCTCAACTATGGTTCCAACAATCTGGTTGTCTGGATTCTGAAATACCATACCTGCTGTACTTCTTATATCCCAAAGATTGTTCTGGTCATCTGTTCTTAAACCGTTAATTATTACTACCCCTGTATCAGGTAAAAGTAATGCATTAAGCAATTTGGCAAATGTGGACTTGCCGGAGCCGTTTCTTCCTAATATAACCAGAAACTCACCTGTTTTTACACTAATATTAATATCGGTAAGAGCCTCTATTTCTTTTTGATTTTGAGATGCGGACCGATACGTAAAACTTACATCTTTCACTTCAACTATATTTGCTCTCACAAATTATGCACCTACTTAAATAATAATTAAGGGGATATCCTTTTTCAAAAGAGACATCCCTCAACATCCATTGGAAACATACCTCCGTGGAAGTGTGTCCAAATTTTTAGGGGACATTCCTCGCTAGAGGTGTGCCCCCATTCCTCTTTACACTAACTCAAGTATTACCATTTCAGCAGCGTCACCTCTACGAGGTCCTATCCTGTAGATCCTGGTATAACCGCCATTCCTGTCTTTATATTTGCTCGCTATATCATCAAATATCTTATCTGCAAGCTTAATGGTATTTCCTTTTGAATCCTTTACTTTATAAAGCCATTTTAAAATCTGTCTTCTTGCATGCAGTCTTGAAGGATTGTCAACAGGAACCAGTTCTGTTTTTTCTTCTCTTTCTACTACTTCATATTTTCTGCCATTTTTTGATGTAACAGTTTTAGTAACCTTTTTCCCTACACTGTTTATTTTTGCATGGGAAACCTTTACCTGCTTAGAAGTGAAATTATCCGCTTCTTTAACAGCAAGTCTTATTAGTTTTTCGGCAATATTCTTAACTTCCTTTGCTCTTGCTTCGGTAGTTTCTATCCTGCCATTAACAAATAGAGAAGTTACAAGCCCTCTGAGCATTGCTTTTCTCTGATCTGTTGTACGTCCAAGTTTTCTTTGAGCCGGCATGGCTACATACCTCCTTTACTCTTAAAATTACTGCAATATGGAGTACTTAATCTTCACTCTTGGCTAAAGACAAGCCTAATGCATTTAGTTTTTGCAGTACTTCCTCTAATGATTTTCTGCCAAGATTTCTAACTTTCATCATATCTTCTTCTGTCCTGCTTATTAAATCTTCTACTGTATTAATACCAGCCCTCTTAAGACAATTATACGATCTGACTGACAGATCAAGTTCTTCAACTGTCATTTCAAGGACTTTTTCTTTCTTGGTTTCTTCTTTTTCTACCATTATCTCGGTATGCTTTGCATGATCTGACAAATCAATAAACAGATTCAAATGCTCGCTTAATATCTTTGCGCCAAGACTAATAGCTTCATCAGGTTTAATGCTGCCATTTGTCCAAACTTCAAGTGTTAGTTTGTCGTAGTCTGTAATCTGACCTACACGGGTATTCTCTACAGTATAATTTACCTTTTTAACAGGAGTATATATTGAGTCAATTGGTATTATACCAATAGGCTGTCCGGGTTGTTTGTTTTTTTCAGCCGGAACATAGCCTCTTCCTTTATTAAAAACCAACTCCATATATAACCTGCTGTCCCCGTTCAATGTAGCAATATGCAAGTCAGGATTCAGTATCTCAACATCTGCATCAACCTTAATATCACCTGCTGTGACAGGTCCTTCACCATCAGCATCAATATAAACCACTTTTGGGCCGTCACAGTGTAACTTTGCTGAAAGGTTTTTAATGTTGAGTATAATTTCGGTTACATCTTCTACCACTCCTGGTATAATGGAAAACTCATGCAATACTCCGTCAATTTTTATTGAAGTAACAGCTACGCCCGGCAATGATGATAATAGTATTCTTCTCAAAGAATTGCCCAGAGTTATTCCATAACCTCTTTCAAGTGGCTCTACAACAAATTTTCCGTACTTATTGTCTTCAGTTATTTCAATACATTCAATTCTTGGCTTTTCTATTTCTATCAAACAAAACCCTCCCCTAAACTGCAATATTTTTTTGAGGGCAACTGACTAATTAAGTCTTATAAAATAATAGTTTACTCTGTATATTATTGTCAAAAATTCAGTTGCAATAACCAGGATTTCCATATTTCCCGGGAAAATATAATGAATTTTTTCTGGTATAATTTGTTGACAGTATTTGAAGCTTTTATAATCCTTTTTATTTTGAATAAAGCTCTACTATCAAATGTTCCTTTACCTGCAGGTCAATTTCATCTCTAGGTGGAAGCATTAATACCTTGCCTTCCATTTTTTCTTCATTAAATTCTAACCACTTCGGAACAACTTTCCCACCAGTTACATCTCTTATTTCTTTAAATTTTTCCAAGTTCTTGCTATTTTCTTTTACTGCAACTACATCTCCTTCTTTCAAAAGGTAAGAAGGAATATTTACTTTCTTTCCGTTTACAGTAAAATGTCCGTGTAATATCAATTGTCTTGCTTCAGGCCTTGAAGTAGCCAGTCCGAGTCTGTAAACAACATTATCAAGTCTGCTTTCTAATATCTGTAATAGGTTTTCACCAGTTATACCTTTCTTTTTAACAGCCATCTGGAAATATTTCCTAAACTGGCTTTCAAGAACTCCATAAAATCTTCTTGCTTTTTGTTTTTCACGTAACTGAAGCCCATATTCAGATAGTTTCTTTCTTTGTTGGCCATGTTGACCTGGTGCATAAGCTCTCTTAACAACAGAACATTTATTGGTATAGCATCTTTCACCCTTTAGAAAAAGCTTTTCGCCTTCTCTACGGCATAATCTACAAGATGCATCTTTATATCTTGCCATTTATACAACACCTCCTAACTAAACTCTTCTTCTCTTTGGTGGCCTGCATCCATTGTGAGGAATGGGTGTTACGTCTTTAATAAGACTAACTTCCAAACCAGCTGCCTGTAATGCTCTAATAGCAGCTTCTCTTCCTGAGCCAGGGCCTTTAACATATACTTCAACTGACTTAAGTCCATGCTCCATTGCTGCTTTTGCAGCTGCTTCCGCAGCCATCTGCGCCGCAAAAGGTGTACTTTTCCTTGAACCTCTAAAGCCCAGGGCTCCGGAACTTGCCCAAGATATTGCATTACCTGCAGTATCGGTCAGGGTAACAATTGTATTATTAAATGATGAGCGTATATGTGCGGCTCCATGTTCAATATTCTTACGTTCTCTTCTTTTCCTTGAAACTCTTCTACCCGTTGTTTTAGGTGCCATCTATTCCTTCTACCTCCTCATACTACTTTTTCCTCTGGACTCCTACAGTTCTCTTGGGTCCCTTACGTGTTCTTGCATTTGTCTTTGTTCTTTGCCCTCTTACAGGGAGACCGGCTCTGTGTCTTCTACCTCTATAACAACCAATTTCAATAAGTCTTTTTATACTTAACGCGTATTCTCTTCTCAAGTCACCTTCAACTTTATATTCCTTGTCTATAACTTCTCTGAGCCTATTGGTCTCATCATCAGTTAAATCTCTGACTCTTGTATTAGGATCAATGCCTGTCTTGGCTAAAATTTCGTTGGCTAAGGATCTTCCAATCCCATAAATATAAGTCAACCCTATTTCTATCCGTTTATCCCTGGGTAGGTCAACTCCAGCAATACGAGCCATTAATTAAACACCTCCATAGTATCGCATTTCTATTAGATTACTTCTGCATTTCCTGATTTTTATCAGTTTTCTTTTTTCTTAGTTTTGATTCTAAATATTTTGTTCATCAACAAATTAGAACTACTAGCTAATTCTAAATTAAATTAGAATTTGATATATTTTAACACCCTGGGCATAGACTAATATTTCTATTAGTTCTACGCAGCCGCCCCCAAAGTGATAAATGACATTTATTAACCTTGCCTTTGTTTATGCTTTGGATTTTCACAAATAACTCTGATTCTGCCTTTTCTTTTTATAATTTTGCATTTTTCACATATAGCTTTTACTGATGGTCTTACCTTCATCTTCAATCCTCCTTCTTAGAATAAATGTTTGCACATCCAACCTTAGTTTAATGATAAATTTAACAATAAATAAGGTAAGGTAAAAATTTATACTAAGCGTAATATAAGTTAGTTACTTTGCTCTCCAGGTAATCCTGCCTCGGGTTAAATCATATGGAGATAACTCAAGGGTAACTTTATCACCCGGCAGTATTCTGATAAAATTCATCCTTAGCTTGCCAGATATATGAGCCAGTACTCTGTGTCCATTTTCAAGCTCTACCTGGAACATAGCATTTGGTAGTGTTTCAACTACTGTTCCCTCAACTTCAATTACATCTTCCTTAGACAAAATTTCTAACCTCCTTATTTTAAATCTCACATTTTCTCTTTCTCTATATCATTTTAATGCTTAAACCACTTCAATGTTTGCCAGTGCCTTTCTAATCTCCGAATTACTTACTTTTTGATTCGTCCTAAGTTTCATCCCCAAATCTTGAAGCACAATTTCTGTCAGTTGAATATGCTTAATTTTCTTTTTCTTTGGTTTTTCAACTTTTCTAAGACTTCCATCTGAGAGATAAACATATGATGTATCAATAATTCCTGTCACTACAAACTTTTTCCCTGCATCCCTGCCTGCCTTAGAAATCACTACCTGTCCTAAGGTTAGATCCAAACAAATCACCCCAGAAATAATTGGTACTACAAAATCGTCAAAATCAATGGTTCTTCATCAGTTATGGCAATTGTGTTTTCATAATGTGCCGATAAGCTGCCATCTGCGGTTAATACTGTCCATCTGTTGCTGTGTAATCTCACTGGATAGTTCCCTGCATTAACCATTGGTTCTATTGCCAGTGTCATCCCAGGTATCAACCGTGGACCTCTTTGCCTTGTTCTATAGTTTGGTACTTGTGGAGCTTCATGCATTTCCCTACCTATACCATGGCCAACGTAATCACGAACAACAGAAAACCCGTTTGCTTCAACATGGGATTGTATAGCGGCCGATATATCAACTATTCTGTTTCCTGGAACTGCCTTGCTTATACCCTTATAGAAGCTTTCTTCTGTTACTTTTATTAATTTTTTTGCTTCTTCTGATACATTTCCAACCGGAAAAGTTCTGGCCGCATCGGAATGATATCCGTTAAGAATCACACCGATATCGATACTTATAATATCTCCATCTTTTAATTCTGTCAAACCAGGTATCCCATGCACAACCTCATCATTTATAGAAGTGCAGATACTGGCAGGGAAATCCTGTGCTCCCAGTGCATTTTTATAACCTTTAAAAGATGGTATGCCACCATTTTTAATAATATATTCTTCTACAATCCTGTCAAGTTCTATAGTGGTTATGCCAGGAACTATTATTCTTTTTAGCATCTCGTGGCAAGCTGCTAAAATTTCACCTGATTTTTTCATTAAATCTATTTCATGTTTAGACTTTATAGATAACATTAACTAACACCAAGTACTTTCATTATCTTGTTGTTCAAATCCTCAATTCCATATTCTCCATGAACTGTTTGCAAAATTCCTCTTCTACTGTAGTATGCTATTAAAGGCTCTGTTTGTTCATGATAAATTTTAAGTCTTTGCCTAATTGTTTCTTCGCGGTCATCTGATCGTTGAATAACTTCAGCCCCGCAAATATCACATTTATTTGGAGTTTTTGTCGGATTGCTAACAATATGATAAACAGCGTGACATTCCAAGCATACTCTTCTTCCTGATAACCTATCTATTACCACTTGATCCGGGACTTCTATATTAATAACATAATCTATTGGTGTTCCCTTCTGAGACATCTCAGCGTCAAGGCTCTCAGCCTGTACTACCGTTCTGGGAAAACCATCAAGTATAAACCCCCGGGAACAGTCGGGTTTATTAAGTCTGTCGACAACAATGCGGATAGTCAATTCATCAGGAACCAGTTGGCCTTTATCAATATACACCTTTGCTTGTTTACCAAGTTCAGTGGATTCTTTAATATTATACCTAAATATATCTCCTGTTGATATATGTGTTAGGTTCAATTCTTTAGATATAATGGCTGCCTGT
This sequence comes from Clostridiaceae bacterium, assembly GCA_012840395.1. NCBI lineage: Bacteria > Bacillati > Bacillota > Clostridia > Eubacteriales > Clostridiaceae > Clostridiaceae bacterium. The sequence continues at coordinate 12,769 of DULL01000008.1, forward strand.
GTACCCTTACCTGCTCCAGGCGCTCCAAGTAAAATAATTCTCATGACATTCTCCTTTACTCCAAGAATCCCTTGTAATGCCTCATGAGCATCTGTGCTTCAATTTGTTTAACAGTTTCAAGAGCAACTCCAACGAGAATCAGCATTGCTGTTCCACCAAACCAAAGTCCTTGCGTTTTGGTGATCTGTCCCAGAATATTAGGCAATAATGTGATAGCTGCCAGGAAAATGCCTCCAAACCATGTGATTCTGTTTAATACCTTTGAAATATAGTCTGATGTTGGCTTTCCAGGTCTAAGTCCAGGAATAAATCCACCATTCTTTTTCATATTATTAGCTATTTCTACCGGATTAAACTGTATGATTGAGTAAAAGAATGTGAAAAATATTATCAACAAAGCATATATAATTGCATATCCAGTACCGCCCTGTGCATTCTTCAGCCATACTACGAACTTATTGGTTGAATTGGGTGCCACAAGGCCTGCTATTGTTGAAGGAAAAGCCATGATTGACATAGCAAAAATAATTGGTATTACTCCAGCCAAGTTAACCTTTATTGGCAAGTGGGTACTCTGTCCCCCATATACCTTTCTTCCTACAACTCTTTTTGCATACTGGATAGGAATTCTCCTCTCTGCTTCCTGAACCCAGATTACTGCTGCTATAACCAGGACAAATACAGCCAGTATCAATATAATGGAAATAATTCCTATTATCCCTGTACCTCCCAGAGCTCCAGCCATGTACATATTGTACATAGTCATTGCTGCCTGAGGTCCTCTTGATACTATTCCGGCAAATATTATCATTGATATTCCATTACCAATGCCGTGTTCATTTATTTGCTCACCGAGCCACATTAAGAATGCGGTTCCTGCAGTAAATGAAAGTGTTATAGTAATATAGCTTATAAAACTGGTTCCGCCTGCAATTGCGCTTCTCATACCAAGATACAAAGCTGTAGACTGCAAAAAGCCCAGAAGAACGGCGCCATATCTTACAAACTGCTGTATTTTTTGCCTTCCTTCTTCTCCTTCTTTTTGCATCTGCTCAAGTTTTGGTATAGCGACAGTAAGGAGCTGCATAATTATTGAGGCGTTGATATAAGGTGAAATACCCATTGCAAATATTGAAGCAAGTTTTAGAGCTCCACCTGTTACTATATCTAAAAATCCCCCAATTGATCCTGCACTCTCAACAAGTCTTGAGAATTCTCTTGCATCAAGGTAGGGCACAGGTATATGTGACCCTACTCTGAATATCAACAACATTGCGATAGTAAATAGCAGTTTTTTTCTTAAATCTTTAATCTTCCAGGCGTTTCTCAGGATTTCAAACATTCCACCCATTTTAAACCACCTCTACCTTTCCTCCTGCAGCTTCAATTTTTTCTGCTGCCGTTCTGGTAAATCTTGAAGCTTGTACTGTCAACTTCTTGTTTATTTCTCCATTACCTAGAACTGCTATACCGTCGTATCTTCCTTTTACAAGTCTTTTTTCTCTGAGAAGTTCTTCATTAACTGTCATGCCGTCTTCAAAAACATTTAAATCAGAAACTTTTACTTCAGCATATACTTTAGCGAATACTTTATTATTAAAACCTCTTTTAGGTACTCTTCTATATAGAGGCATCTGACCGCCTTCAAAACCCGGCCTTACACCACCGCCAGAACGAGCATTCTGACCCTTGTGTCCTCTACCGGCAGTCTTACCGGTTCCACTTCCTATACCTCTTCCCTTTCTTTTGGGAGATTTCTTTGAACCTGGTACAGAAACTAAATCACTTAACTTCACTAGATGCACCTCCCTTAGATTTCCTCAACTTTTACCAGATGAGATACTTTATTTACCATACCCCGAATCTGAGGAGTATCATTTTGCTCAACAGAACTACCTAATTTTTTCAGTCCAAGAGCTTCTACAGTTGCAATCTGATCTTTCTTGGCCCTGATAGTACTCTTTACAAGAGTTATTCTCAATTTGCCCACTTAATATTCCCTCCTAACCAAGTACTTCTTCAACAGATTTGCCACGGAGCCTTGCTACTTCTTCAACAGTCTTTAATTGTGAGAGCCCTTCAATGGTTGCATGAACCATGTTTATTGGATTGTTGGACCCCAATGACTTTGTCCTTATATCACGAATTCCTGCCAACTCAAGAACGGCTCTTACAGGCCCACCGGCAATTACTCCAGTACCTTGGCCGGCCGGTTTAAGTAAAACTTTGCCAGCACCAAATTTTCCAATTACTTCATGAGGAATAGTTGTTTCAACGATAGGTACTTTAATAAGGTTCTTCTTTGCGTCTTCAATTCCCTTTCTAATAGCGTCGGGAATTTCTGCTGCCTTACCCATACCACATCCTACATGTCCATTTTCATCACCGACTACAACCAGTGCACTAAAACGGAAATTTCTACCGCCTTTAACAACTTTAGCAACTCGGCCTATATTGACCACTTTTTCTTTTAAGTCCAGCGTACTTGCATCTATACGTTGCAATTTTTCTCCCTCCCCTATTAGAATTCTAATCCTGCTTCTCTTGCACCTTCTGCAAGTTCTTTAACACGCCCGTGATAGATATATCCGCCTCTATCAAATACAACACTTTTAATTCCCTTATCAATTGCTCTTTGCCCAACAAGTTTTCCTACTTCTCTGGCAGCTTCTTTATTTCCTCCCGACTTAATTCTGCTCTTTAATACACTGTCGAGACTGGAAGCTGCAACCAATGTAGTACCGGTTGTATCATCTATGATCTGTGCGTATATGTTTGTTAGGCTTCTGAAAACATTTAATCTTGGTTTCTCAGGAGTACCAAATACTTTTTTACGTACTCTTACATGTTTTCTCTTCCTGACTTCATTCTTATTTAATTTCTGTATCATTTATTTTCAACTCCTTTCTTACTTGCCAGATTTAGCCCCAGCTTTGCCTTCCTTGCGTCTGATAACTTCGTAATCGTACTTAATACCTTTACCCTTATAGACTTCAGGTTCTCTCTTAGCTCTGATTTGGGCTGCAAACTGACCAACTGCCTGTTTGTCACTACCTTTAACAATTATCTTGTTAGGTGCGGGAACCTCAACAGTTATTCCTTCAGGTTCCACCATCTCTACAGGATGGGAGTACCCCAGGGTAAGAACGAGTTTATTTCCTTGTTTTTGTGCCCTATAACCAACACCATTAATTTCCAGAACCTTCTCAAAGCCCTTTGTGACACCTTCAACCATATTATTTATAAGTGTTCTTGTTAAACCATGAAGAGATCTGTGCAATTTATTATCTGAAGGTCTATTAACATAAATTACTCCATTTTCAACCTTAATAATCATATCTTTATGAAATTCTTTTGTTAAAGTACCTTTTTGCCCTTTTACAGTTACAATATTTCTATCAACATTCACAGTAACACCTTGCGGTATATTAATAGGCATCTTACCTATTCTTGACATCTAACGTCCCTCCCGTTCTTATATTGAGAGTATAAAACTCTTTTCAGAAACACTACTTACCAATTACCATATGAAAGCCAGCACTTCTCCGCCTACCCCTTCAGCTCTTGCCTTTTTATCTGTCATAACGCCTTTTGATGTAGAAATAATTGCAATGCCAAGTCCTCCAAGAACCTTTGGGATATTATCTTTTCCGGCATATACTCTTAAACCTGGCTTACTTATTCTCTTAAGTCCTGAAATTACATTCTGCTTTCCAACTGTGTACTTTAAATTAATTCTAATTATTCCTTGTTTGTTATCATCTATAACATCATAACTCTTAATATATCCTTCGTCTAACAAAATCTGAGCAATAGATTTCTTTATATTAGAAGCCGGTATATCAACTGTTTCATGTTTTGAGGAACATGCATTTCTAATTCTTGTCAACATATCAGCTATACTATCTGTAACCTGCATACAGGCAACCTCCTTTCGATGTTCAAATTACCAACTAGCTTTCTTTACACCGGGTATCTGCCCCTTATAAGCTAAAACTCTAAAACACAGACGGCATACACCGAATTTTCTCATATAAGCATGTGGTCTGCCGCATAAACGACATCTATTGTAAGCTCTTGTACTATATTTAGGGGGTCTCTGCTGTTTAACTCTCAATGATTTTTTTGCCATTTACCATTTCCTCCTTTTTAGCCCTGGCTCATTGGCATTCCGAGCAATAATAATAACTCTTTTGCTTCTTCATCTGTTTTAGCTGTAGTAACAAAGGTGATATCCATTCCTCTAACCTTTTCTACTTTATCATAATCTATTTCGGGGAATATAAGCTGTTCCTTTATTCCTAGTGAATAGTTACCTCTTCCGTCAAATGAATTGGGGGAAACACCTCTGAAGTCTCTTACTCTTGGAAGAGCAACGTTAAAAAGCTTGTCAACAAATTCATACATCCTGTCCCCTCTTAGAGTTACTTTGCATCCGATACTCATACCCTGTCTAACCTTAAAAGCTGCAACAGATTTTTTTGCCTTTGTAATAATTGGTTTCTGTCCTGATATCAATGCCAAATCATTAACTGCAGAATCTAAAGCCTTAGGGTTTTCCTTAACATCTCCTACTCCCATGTTAATAACTACCTTTTCCAGCTTGGGAATCTGCATTACACTTTTATATTTAAACTTCTCCTTCATAGCCGGAGCCACTTCATTCTTATATTTTTCTTTTAGTCTTACCACGTATTTTACCTCCTTTCGGAAAGAATCCTATTACTTCTTAGCTGCTTCTTTTACCATATCTATTATTTCATTACACTTTTTGCATACTCTTGCTTTTTGACCATCTTCAAGGATCAGTTTTCCAACTTTTGTTGGCTGCTTGCACTTACTGCATATTAACATAACCTTTGAACTACTGATGGGCGATTCCTGTTCAATAATACCGCCTTGCTGATTAACGCTTCTGGGTTTTCTATGTTTCTTGGACATATTGACGCCTTCTACAATCACTTTACCACTAGATGGTATAACCTTCAATATTTTTCCTTTCTTACCTTTATCTTCTCCAGATAAAACAATTACTGTATCACCTTTTTTTACATGTATCTTATTTGCCAACTCTAATCGCCTCCTCCTTTACAACACTTCCGGTGCGAGGGATAGAATCTTCATAAAGTCTTTTTCGCGTAATTCCCTTGCAACAGGACCAAATATACGTGTTCCTCTCGGATTATTATCATCTCTAATGATTACTGCAGCATTCTCGTCAAATCTTATATATGAACCATCAGGTCTTCTAAGGCCTTTCTTGGACCGAACAATAACACACTTTACAACTTCACCTTTTTTAACTACGCCACCGGGCGTTGCTTTTTTAACACTAGCGACCACAATATCACCTATATTTGCATATCTTCTTTTTGAGCCGCCAAGAACCTTGATGCACATCATTTCTTTTGCTCCTGTATTATCAGCTGATTTCAATATTGACTGCATCTGTATCATAATCATTACCTCCTTCCGATTGCCACTACTTAGCTTTTTCGATAATCCTTACAACTCTCCATCTTTTTTCCCTACTTAAAGGACGTGTTTCCATAACTTGAACTTTATCTCCAACCTGGCATTCGTTTTTTTCATCATGAGCTTTTAATTTCATTGTTCTTTTCATAATCTTCTTATATAAGGGATGTTTTACATTGGTTTCAATAGCGACTACAACGGTCTTATCCATTTTATCGCTAACTACTTTGCCTACCCTTGTTTTTCTATGCGCTCTTTCAGCCAATTCAGACTACCTCCTTCCGAACATCTATGCATATATATATCTTTAATGAATTATTTTCCAGCTTCCTTTATTTCTCTTTCTCTTAATATGGTTTTAATTCTTGCTATTGATCTTTTAACCTCTTTTAACTTCATAGGGTTTTCTAATTGATTCGTAGCCATTTGAAATCTAAGCTTAAATAGTTCTGATTTCAAATCATTAAATTCCTTTAGCAACTCTGCTTGTGTTTTTTCTCTGAGCTCACTGGCTTTCATTAGCTTCACCACCTATATCAGTATTGCGGGTAATAAATTTTGTCTTTATCGGCAGTTTGTGGCTTGCAAGTCTTAAAGCTTCTCTTGCCATTTCTTCAGGCACACCCGCAATTTCAAACAAAACTCTACCTGGCTTCGCAACTGCAACCCAATATTCAGGAGATCCCTTTCCACTGCCCATACGAGTTTCAGCTGGTTTCCGTGTTACTGGCTTATCTGGGAATATTTTAACCCAAACCTGCCCGCCTCTTTTTATAAACCTTGTAAGGGCTACCCTGGCTGCTTCTATCTGATTACTCGTAATCCAACCTGGTTCGATGGCTTGAAGACCAAATTCTCCGTTCGATACTACATTTCCTCTTGAAGCAACGCCTTTCATTCTACCTCTTTGCACTTTTCTGTATTTAACTCTTTTCGGCATTAACATCAGTTACTTCCTCCTTCCGCCTTTTTTTCCTTCTTGACAGCAGGGAGTACCTCACCTTTATAAATCCAAACTTTAACTCCTAATTTGCCGTAAGTTGTATCAGCTTCGGCAAAACCATAATCTATATCAGCTCTCAAAGTCTGCAACGGGATGGTACCTTCATGATAATGTTCAGTACGGGCTATTTCAGCTCCGCCAAGACGTCCTGAAACTGCAGTTTTTATACCTTTTACTCCTGTTTTCATGGCTCTTGACATTGCCTGTTTCATTGCTCTTCTAAAAGAAATTCTCTTTTCGAGCTGAGAAGCAATATTCTCTGCCACCAGTTGGGCGTTAGCGTCTGGAACTTTAATCTCAGTTATATTAATTAATACACTTTTTCCTGTTAAGGCTTCCAATTCTTTTCTGAGCTCTTCTATTCCTGTACCGCCTTTTCCAATTACCAATCCTGGCTTGGCTGTATGAACATTAACCTTCACTTTATTTGCAGCTCTTTCGATTTCAATTCTTCCAATACCAGAAACGTATAGTTTTTTCTTTATATAATCCCTTATCTTAACATCTTCTATTAAAAATTCACTGAAATTCTTGTCATTGGCATACCATTTTGTATCCCAATCTTTTATAATGCCTATCCTTAATCCATGAGGATTTACCTTCTGGCCCATTCTCCAACCTCCTTTTCCCTAATTTCTTTCCTTGAGTATTACGGTAATGTGACTTGTCCTTTTTCTTATCCTGTATGCTCTACCCTGAGCTCTAGGGCGAATTCTTTTTAAAGTTGGTCCTTGATTGGCATAAGCCTCTGCAACATAAAGCTTATCCCTGTCAAGCTCATTATTGTTTACAGCATTAGCCTCTGCTGACTTGAGCAGCTTATATAAAATTTCTGAAGCAGCTTTCGGCGTATATCTTAATATTGCATATGCTTCATCCAGGCTCTTACCAATTATTAATTTTAAAACAATACTTACCTTCCTTGGAGCTATGCGAGCATAATTAAGTATTGCTTTCCCCTGATCTTTTCCGATTCCGAGTGCTTTTCTTTCCTTTTTGGTCAGAAGAGCAGGTTTATTACTTTTTCTATGTGCAGAGTTATATATCTCAAGAATCTTATCTTTTTCCTTAAGCAGCTCTTCTTTTGATCTTACTTTCTTCTCCAAGCGGAATTCCTCCTCTCAATTACCTAAGTACTTCAAACTGTTTTATAACAACCATTAACATTCCGATGTCTTATTATTTATTCTTACTTTAATGCTGTTGATCTTTCTGTATGGTGACCATGGCCTCTAAAAGTTCTTGTCGGAGCAAATTCTCCCAGTTTATGGCCTACCATGTCTTCAGTTATATATACAGGCACATGCTTTCTACCATCATGAACTGCTATTGTATGGCCAACCATCTGAGGGAAAATAGTGGACGCTCTGGACCATGTCTTAATTACTTTTTTTTGATTCTGTTTATTCATTTCTTCAATCTTTTTAAGAAGTTTTTCATTTACATAAGGTCCCTTTTTAAGTGATCTGCTCATTCAAAATAGTCCTCCTTTCAGGCCATTATTATTTCCTTCTCTTAATAATATAACGATTAGATTTCTTCTTTTTATCTCTTGTCTTATAACCCAAAGTAGGCTTACCCCATGGAGTAACAGGACTGGGCATTCCAATAGGAGACTTTCCTTCTCCACCACCGTGAGGGTGATCAACAGGATTCATAACAACACCACGTACTGTTGGTCTGATTCCCATCCATCTCTTTCTGCCTGCTTTACCTATAGAAACATTCTCATGTTCAATATTTCCAACCTGCCCGATTGTAGCCTTACATTCCAAACTTATCATTCTTACCTCGCCTGATGGCAGTCTTAACTGTGCATACTTGCCTTCTTTAGCCATCAACTGTGCAGAGCTTCCGGCAGACCTAACTAATTGCCCACCTTTTCCAGGTTTTAATTCAATATTGTGAACGTTTGTACCAACTGGAATATAAGCCAAAGGTAATGCATTTCCTGGTTTTATGTCAGCGTCTTTCCCTGATACTACAGTATCTCCAACTTTTAGGTCTACAGGAGCCAAAATATACCTTTTTTCACCATCTACATAGTGCAACAAAGCAATGTTTGCTGATCTATTTGGATCGTATTCTATGGCAGCTACTTTTGCCTCTATTCCGTCTTTATCTCTCTTAAAATCTATAATTCTGTATTTTTGTTTTGCTCCACCGCCCTTATGGCGAACAGTTATTCTACCGTATGAATTCCTACCACCGCGCTTTTTCAATGGTTCCAATAATGACTTTTCAGGCTCTTTTTTTGTTATTTCCTCAAAGCTTAAAGTTGTCATGAATCTTCTTGATGGGGTAGTAGGATTATAATGTTTTATAGCCATTTTCTTCACTCCTTTGTCTATAACCTATTGCAATCAAACTAATAAGAAAGCATTCTACTGAGTAAATCCAAATTCATCGATACTTGTTTTATATTTCTTATTTATTGTAACTTCTTTTCCACCTTTGGTGAGATAAGTTTCAGCTTTAGGATCGGTATCAATGGTAACAACTGCTTTCTTCCAGTCCGGTCTTGATCCTACATGAACTCCAAGTCTTTTAACCTTTCCTTTATAATTTGCTGTATTAACCTTTAAAACCTTAACATTAAATAATTCTTCTACAGCAGATTTAATTTCAGTTTTTGTAGCTTTTACATCTACTATAAAGGTGTATTTACCATCAGCAGCCTCAGAGTTGCTTTTCTCTGTTATATGGGGCCTGATAATAATATCCTCGGCTCTTTTCATTACGCATACACCTCCTCAACTTTTGATACGGCATCTTTAGTTATTATAAACTTATCATACTTTAAAATATCATAAACATTCAGTGTATTAACTAATGTTGTTTTAACTCCGCTAATATTTCTTGCAGACTTTTCTACATTTTCGTTTTTCGAATCTAATACTATCAAAGCAGTAGAATTTACATTTAATTTGTTAAGAACTGATACAACCTGCTTTGTCTTTATAGTATCAAAATTTATACTATCAAGAACCAGCATATCATTTTCTGCCACCTTTGATGACAAAGCTGACTTCATAGCAAGTCTCTTAACCTTTTTGGGAAGCACATATCTGTAACTTCTTGGTTTTGGTCCATGCACTATTCCACCTTTTATCCATTGTGCAGAACGAATGCTTCCATGTCTTGCTCTTCCTGTACCTTTCTGTCTCCAGGGCTTTCTGCCTCCACCTCTGACTTCACTTTTAGTCTTAGTTGAATGTGTTCCCTGTCTTTTATTTGCAAGCTGATTTACAACTGCAAGATGGATTGCATTTTCGTTTACTTCTACGCCAAAAACATTATCACTAAGTTCTATATCACCAATTACTTCACCGTTTATATTATACAAATTAAGTTTAGGCATTTTGTCTCCTCCCTTCCTCCATTCTATTTCACGGCTTTAACCGAACTTCTAATAGAGATTAATCCGCCTTTGGGACCCGGAACTGCTCCTTTAACCAGCAATACGTTTCTTTCTCCATCTACCCTTACTACTTCAAGATTCTGCACTGTAACCTTCTCACGGCCCATATGACCAGGAAGATTTCTTCCCTTGAATACTCTCGCGGGGTTTGTACCTGCACCTAAAGAACCAACCCTTCTATGGTACATGGAACCGTGTGTTTCTTTTCCTCTTGAGTATCCATGTCTTTTTATAACACCCTGGAATCCTTTTCCTTTGGAAATTCCGGTTACATCAACTTTATCTCCTGCCTGGAACATATCATTAACTTTTATTTCTTGTCCAACTTCATACTTAGATATGTCATCCACTCTAAATTCTCTTAAATACTTTTTAGGAGCGGTCTTTATTTTAAGGAAAATACCTTTTTCTGGTTTGTTCAATCTCTTTTCCGGTACATCTCCGAAACCTACTCTTACTGATGTATACCCATCAGTTTCTACTGTTTTCTTCTGTACAACTGTACAAGGTCCTGCTTCTATTACAGTTACTGGAATAGATAAACCGTTCTCATCAAATATCTGGGTCATTCCAATCTTTTTACCTAGAATAAACTTGTTCAAATTCTTTCCCTCCTATGGTTATTGGTTCATACAATTATGAACATTACCTCTTACTTTTTATCAACATCTTAATTACTTTATTTTAAACAATCATTCGGACTAAAGTTTAATCTCAATATCCACACCTGCGGGCAAATCTAACCTCATTAGTGCATCAACAGTCTTAGGCGTTGGCAGCAATATATCTATTAACCTTTTATGTGTCCTCATTTCAAACTGCTCACGGGAATCCTTATATTTATGGGGAGCCCTCAGTATAGTTATAATTTCTTTTTCTGTCGGCAGTGGCACTGGTCCAGACACCTTAGCACCAGTCCTTTTTGCTGTATCAACTATCTTTTCAGCAGATTGGTCAAGGATCTGGTGATCAAAAGCCTTCAACTTGATTCTAATATTCTGCTTATTTGCCATACATAAAACCTCCTTAATTTTTACGTACAACAAGTGAATTTCTGTACACTATGCCGGGTGTTTCCTGTTTAGCAATTTTAAAACCCAGGCATGCTTTTCATAGCCTTTTGGCTATCTTAACCTGGGCTGTACTCAACAATCATAATACACACAAATCATGTGCATTTTGCAAAATGTACAGTGACTTGTCGCCCGGTTTCTTGAATCGGACATTCTCCACTGAAGTTCCCTGCTTCATAGAGCAGCAATCTCCAGTTTCATCGTATGCCATGTCACAGCAAGCTATATTTTACTATAGTATGTGCTATATTACAAGAGTTTTTTTCAATTTTTTATATTTAAATTTCAAGCAATTATTTGTAAAATTATGTATATCTGTACAATGGTAATACTTGGTTTTTCCATGTTTTAAACAATTCTGTTCTTCCTGCCTACACAACTCCTTCCTCATGCTGCGAATGATATAGTTGATAGTAGAATCCACGGCGGCTTAACAGTTCATTATGCGTCCCCTGCTCAACAACATTTCCATCCCTGACCACCAGGATTATATCTGCATTTTTAATGGTTGACAAACGATGGGCAATAACAAAACATGTACGGTGTTTCATAAGCTTGAGCATTGCATCCTGAATGCGCCGTTCAGTCTGGGTATCAACGTTAGAAGTTGCTTCATCCAAAATAAGCATCTTTGAGTCAAGCATCATAGCCCGGGCAATAGTCAGAAGCTGTTTCTGCCCCTTAGAAATATTTATGCCATTGTCACTTAATATCGTATTGTATCCCTCTGGCAATGACATTATATAATTATGTATTTTTGCTGCCTTGGCGGCATTAACTACTTCTTCCGGAGTAACATTTTCTTTCCCGTAAGAAATGTTCTCAAAAATTGTGCCATGAAAAAGCCATGTATCCTGTAAAACCATGGTGTAGGCACGGCGCAGGCTGCTTCGTGTGACTTGCTTGATATCATAGCCGTCTATTGAAATTGTACCGGTATCTGCATCATAAAACCGCATAAGTAAATTGATTATTGTAGTTTTACCAGCGCCCGTCGGACCAACAATTGCGACAACAGAACCTTTGGGGGCATAAAGGCAGAGATTATGAAGTATGGTCTTTCCAGGATCATATCCAAAAGAAACGTTATCAATACTTACATTTCCGGAAACGTCGGTCAGCACGTGAGCATCCTTCTCATCCTCCTTCTCGGGAAGTTCGTCCATCAGCCTGAAAACACGTTCAGCTGCAGAGAAAGCAGACTGCAATTCCCCGATAATGTTAGCAAACTCATTGATTGGACCTGAAAATTTTCGTGAGTACAGGACAAAAGAGGAGATATTCCCTAGGGAAAGGCTGCCTCTCATATATAATATGGCACCGAAAATGCTGACCAGAGCTAAAGAAAGGTTATTTATAAAATTCATACATGGTCCTGTCATGCTGCCGTAGTATTCAGCTTTGAAATACGCGTCCATCGCCTCCGTATTTTCAGCGTCAAAACGACCGATAATTACTTTTTCCCGGAAATACGCCATTATCGTCTTTTTTCCGCTTGTCATTTCCTCAATGAATCCATTGAGTTTCCCAAGCTTAACAGAACGGGCACGGTAGAGTGGGCGGACTTTTTTTGTTATATATTTTGTGATAAGGACAGAAACCGGCACTGTTACAGCAAATACCAGAACTAGCTTTGGAGAAATGGAAAACATCGCAATTAATGATCCGGTAATCGTGATTACACTTGTGAAGACCTGCAATAGGTCACTGGATAGCGAAGCATTGATGGTATCAATATCATATGAGATTATGCTTATAATATCCCCGGTTTGATGACGGTCAAAAAAGCTAACAGGTAATGATGCAAGCCTTTCAAAAATATCTTTGCGCATTTTGTAAACAACACTGCGGCTGAGCTTAATCATTGTAATAGAAAGAAAATAACTCATAATTGCAGAAACAATATAAAACAACAGCATGAGCGCACAATAGCGGTATACAACCGGAAATTCAACAGCCCCTTTACCTGGCTGGATTGCATCTATTGCATAGCCTGACAGGATTGGCCCCAGCAAAGCAAGTAAATTACTTGAAACAGACAGTATAAGCGCCATTAGAAGCTGCCATTTATAATGATAAAGATACTTCCAAATTCTTAGCATCAGATAAGTCTTTTTTGGTTTAGCAGCTTTATTATCATAATGAAAACCACTTTTCATATTTTGAACTACAGTATTCAATACATTTTACACCCCTTTTAGGAGATATCACCCATTTGAGTATGGTAAATCTCCCGGTAGCTTTCACATGTTTTCAGCAATTCTTCATGAGTACCACTTCCTATAACAGCACCATCTTCAAGCATAATGATCTTTTCTGCATTCATAATGGAACTGATGCGTTGAGTAATTATTATGGAAGTCGTATTCTTAAAATTATGGCGAAGTGATTTACGAAGTGCTGCATCAGTCATATAGTCCAGCGCACTCGAGGCGTCATCAAGAAGGAGGATTTCAGGATCCGCAGCCAGGGCACGCGCAATCAGCAAACGCTGTTTCTGCCCTCCGCTTAAGTTCGTACCCTTTACAGTCAGCTTATATTCGAATCCGTCTTCTTTCTCTTGTATAAATCCTGCTTGTGCGAAGCCGGCTGCTGCTTTAATTTGCTCATCACTCAAGGAACGTCCGAAGTCAATGTTTTCACGGATTGTATCGGCATAAAGAAAATCATTTTGAAAAACAACACCAAACTTGGTCCGCAGGATGCCTACAGGAATTGACCTGATATCTATTCCATCAATTAATATCTGGCCTGAGTCAACATCATAAAAGCGCAATAACAGGTTGAGCACTGTGGATTTTCCGCTCCCTGTTTCACCTATAATTCCAAGAGTTTCTCCCCTTCTTAGTGCAAAACTAACATCTGTCAGATTGTTCTTCACTTTGTTGTAGGAAAAGCTGACATTTTTGAATTCTATATGATAAGGACTATCAAGACTTTTTTGAATGGATATATTTTCACCCGTTGAAATTTCCATTTCCTGTGGTGCATTAAGTACCTTCTCGATACGTTCGGCGCTGGCAACGCCCTTCGAATACATAACGAATAAGCGGGTAACCATCATTAAGGCGTTAAGAATAATCGTAAAATAGCTTAGAAAAGCAATTATTTTGCCTGGCTGCGATATTCCCTCATTCACGCGGTAAGCTCCAACTACGATAACAAGTGTAAGTCCTATGTTGAGAAGAAGGTTCATTACCGGATTGGTAAGAGCCATTAAAACACTAGCTTTCTGATCTTTCTCAGTTACTTCGGTGTTAATATTATCAAATTTTCTTTTTTCATATTCGGTTTTTGAAAGTGCTTTAATCACTCTAATTCCCGTCATGTTTTCCTGTACCTTGCGGACCATCTTATCCAATGATGCCTGGGTTTCGTTATATAGCTTAATTCCATTCCGCGAAACATAAACAACAATAAGGGCAAGTAAAGGTATTATAGAGACAAGAACCAAAGTCAGAACAGGCTCCAGTGTCAAAGTAACTATTATACCTCCAATTAAAAGAATAGGGGCACGTATTCCGAGTCTTTGCATACGGTCAATCATTTGATGTAAGTTATACGTGTCCGAAGTAAGCCTTGAGATTAGGGAGGGCATAGTAAACTCGTCGGTCTGGCGGCTTGATAAATATAATACTTTGGCGAACAAATCATGCCGAAGCTTTTGCGAGACATTACGTGCTGTTTTAGTAGCCATGCGGTTTGCCACAATATTTAATATAACCGCAATGACAGCGCATATAACCATGAGTGCGCCATAATAATATACAAGGGTAATATCCTTTAAAGGTACAACATCATCAATGATATATGAAAGAAGCCAGGGAAGCAACAAGTCCATAACGGTACCTGTAAATTTAATTAAGAACTGAATATACATTACAAATAAATAGGGTTTAATATAAGCAAGTACTTTTTTCATCTAAGTTCATATTCCTTTATCTGGTATACCATGTCATATTAGGAATAAGACATGACATTCTTTATGGGATACGCGTCAATCACGCTCTGTTGCCATTTCTGTTGCCATTAAGGTTCTTATACTTAACATAACTGTTTTGGAAATAACTTATATGCAATAGCTTATAGTCCAGTTGATAAATTTTTTTCTATTATACCAATTCTGTAAAATACAGCAAGACTCTATGCAACAAGCATAGAGTCTTGATATAAATCTGGCAGAGACCTACTTTCCCAGGCCGTCTCCAGCCTAGTATCATCGGCACTGAGAAGCTTAACTTCCGTGTTCGGGATGGGAACGGG